>CAYYJH010000094.1:0-8332 GCA_964472195.1 uncultured Ignavibacteriaceae bacterium
AATGCTTACCTGAGTTCTGGGATAGGTATCAAGCAATGAAAAAGAAATTAGCTGCATGGACAATTAAAACCGGAAATTACACAGTAATCAAAGGTGACTGTCTGTGGAAAATCGCAGGTATGAAGAAACACTACGGTGTTCCAAAATTATGGCCCGCAATTTGGGAAGCTAACAAAGACGGCGTCGTAAAAGCTCCAGCAAGAATTCCTAAGACCATTAAGAATCCAAACTTAATTTACCCGGGTCAAGTATTAAGAATTCCTAAGCTGACAAACGCTCAGAAAAAAGATTATTTAAAGAAGTACAATAGCTACAAGTACTACAGAAAGTGGAGAAAGAAAAAGACAATGAAGAAAGAAGTAAAGAAAGAAGTAAAGAAAGAAGAAAAGAAATAAGTGATCCACTTTCTTGAATAGTCAAGAATTAATATTGACTAAATTTTACAAAAGCCCGCTTAATGCGGGCTTTTGTTTTTTATAAATTATAATTAAATAATTTTTGAGAAAATCGGAAAAGACTTTATCTTTAGCGGGTATAGATGTGCTGAATTTTACTGGCTTCAATGAAGCGAATCTCAATTTAATTAAAGATACTTTTGAATCAACTATTGTCATAAGAGGAGAAACTGTAATCATAAAAGGAGAACAAGAAGAAATTGAATCTATCGAAAAAATATTTGATGAACTAATATTTCTTCAGAAGAGACAGGGTGAAATTTCAAAAAATGACGTACAACTGGTTATAGATCTCGTAACCAGCGATGACCAAAAAACAAACAACTTCAAAGAAAAATATGGAGTAAGTAATTCTGAAATAAAAGATATTATCTTATTTAAAAAAAATGATTTTGTAAGACCAAAGACTCCTACACAAATTGAGTATTATAAAGAAATCCAAAATAATGATATCGTTTTTGCAATAGGACCAGCGGGTACCGGGAAAACATATCTTGCGGTTGCATTTGCTGTAGCAGCTTTGAAAAACAAACAGGCAAATAAAATTATTTTAACACGTCCCGCTGTCGAAGCAGGTGAAAGTCTTGGCTTTTTACCTGGTGACCTTTCAGAAAAAATTGATCCTTACTTGAGACCGTTATATGATGCTCTTGATGATATGATTCCGTATGAGAAATTGAAATCCTACGTTGATAGAAATATTATTGAAATCATTCCTCTTGCATATATGAGAGGAAGAACACTCAACAACTCTTTTGTGATTCTTGATGAAGCACAGAACTCTACAACAATGCAGATGAAAATGTTTTTAACAAGACTTGGAGTTAATTCTAAAGCTATTATAACGGGTGACGTTACACAAATCGACTTGCTAAAAAAAGAATACTCGGGTTTAGTACAGATTCAAGAAATTCTTAAAAACATTAAAGATATATCGTTTGTTTATTTTAAAAAATCTGATGTAGTAAGACATAAACTTGTTAAGGATATTATAGATGCATATGAAAAATATAATGATCACATTTAAATACATTTGCTAAATATATATTTAGAGCAACTTCTATGTTTAAGGTTTTTTTTGTTTTGCAAATGTATATATTATCTTTATTTTTGATTACTTTTTATTATGTAGATTCTGAATAATTTATTACAGAAAAATTTGTTTTTTACAATAGGTTATTAAAAACAATCAAACATTACATTACTCTCATGGTAGTTTTGTGCATCATATAGAAGTTAATATATTCATTTTGTAATTGACATTTATATAAATGAGCATTAATTTGAGCGAAGTTAATAGACTATGATTAAAGATAAATAAAAGTTAATATGCTACATGTTATTAAATTAAGTTGAGTTTTGCCAAATGACAAAGAAATAATATAGGACTTTATTTAATATATTATAGCATATTTACTATACAAAACGTTCACATTCTAAACAACAAAGAGATTTTGCAGAGTACAGCGAACCAGAACACTATGAATAAATGTGGAAATAATAACTTTGAAAAAATAAATTTAATAAGTATTTCAGCTTTATTTTTATCAAGAATATTTTATTTTTGCATTTTAAATTAACATTTAAATTTAATAAATTATAAAAATTTATAAGTAAACGTATGTTAGGCATTTTTATAAGAAATGTAAAACATAGATTTAGTTAACCATCACAAAATTATTCAATAAGTTGATTTTAGAAATTTATTTTGATAACTTCACTTAAAAAGATTTTTCAGTAACCTTAAATTATATAGTAATGGAAGAAAATTCCGAAAAAAACTTAACAGATCAAACCAACTATGAGGACGTTTCTGATTTAACAGATGATTCTCTACAGTCACGAATTAACACTCTGCTAAGACATGATTCAGAGTTAAACGAAATAAGAAATTATATTGTTGAAACTAACCTTGAGAAAATTGATAAGGAAGGATCCAGAATTCTTTTAAGAGCTGCCTTACCATCATTCATAGTCTTAATTTTATCTTTTTTTATAGATGTATCAACAGTTCCTTTTTTGGGTAAAGTAGCACAAAACTTAGCAGATTACATTTTCCCGGGTACTCAATTCTTAAACTTAGCTGTAGAACCCGTTCGATTTTGGTGGCTCCCTGTTGCTACTTACATCATTTTTGTTTTGTGTGCTCTTTTGTCCAACAATAGCTTAAAAAATGAAATAAGAACAAAAGGAGCTTCAGAGGGTAGTATATCCAGAATTATAAACCGTTATAGTGGAATTGTTGACGGCATCGGAACTGCTCTTCCATTATTAGGAGCAGCAATTCTCTTGGTTTCAATTAAAGAAGGACCAACAATTTTTCTCGGATTCTCGGTTCCGTTTGAAGTTAAAGCCATTGTAATTCTTGCTATGGCAAAACTATTTGATTCAATATTCGAAGCTCAAGCTTTAAGATACCAGGAAGTTGCGGAAGAAGTCAGAAAAATCGAAACAGAATATTATTATGAACAGCAGCAAACAATAAACAGGTCTATAATATCAGAATTAAGAGATTCAAATGAAAAGTTAATTGCATCCGGACAATTTGCTCAAAAGGAAATCACAAAAGAAGATGCTGAACAGATTTTTAAACTAGTAAAACTGACAAGCGAAGTTAATTATGAATTTTCAAAAAATGTAGTATCACTTAAAAATGCTGCAACCGATTTGAGTAAATTAACTATGTTTGACCAAGAATTAATAAAACAAGTCAACGATGTTACTAATTCTTTGTCAACGGTTGCAGAAGTAGTTCATAAATCAACTGAATACTCGGGCATACTGAAAGAAAATATGGGTGCAGTTGGTAGAATAGTAACCGAAATAAATAACGTTAAACTACCCGAGGAAAATGTGCTTAAGGAACTACAAAATGCATCAGAGAGTTTAACAGGAGCAATGAATAGTTTTAAAGATTCAAGTGCTATTACAAATCTGGATAACCTTGTATCAAAAACCATTCCTGCAGTTTCGGAAATAGTTCATAAATCGACTGAATACTCAAACATACTGAAAGAGAATATGGAATCTGTAAGTAGAATAGTAACAGAAATTAACAATATAAAATTACCAGAAGAGAAAATATTGAAGGAACTACAAATAACTGCACATTTTATTTCCGAGACAATAAATAATATGAAAGACACAAATGCAATGAAAAGTTTGGATAACCTTGTTTATATTGCAGGAAAAAGATAAATCATTTTAAAATATCTTTATTAAAATTAGAGTATAAGAAAAATGAAAGAAAGAAAAGATGTAAAGTTTATCATATATCAAATGCTGTATGTTTTTGTGATTTGTGTTGTTGCATTAAAAGGAGCGAATTTAGACCTCGAGGAAGTTATCTCTAAAGAAAATGTAGTTGAAAAGGAATATGCAGATTCTTTAAAATCCTTCTTAGATTCAATTCTTGCTTTAGGTCTAGTTCCTAAAATAACGTTCGATACTGCAAGGAAGTTTGTAAATGTTGACGATCTGAAAAAACAGCTTAGTGAATTGAGACTTCAGGTCAGTGTTATGAAACCTTCCACTTTTGTTGCACCTACACTTAAAAAAGATGAGCCTGAAATTAACAAGGAAATACCCGAAGAAGAACTTCAAAATATAGAACCCTTGAAAGTTCAAACTCTCACACAGTACACAAACAATTCTATTACTAACAGAGGTTCTGAGACTATGACAATTATAGGAAGTGATGGCAGCACGTTAGCCACTATACCACCGGGTGGTTCAAGATCTTTTGTGCTTGGTGGTCAAACAAGTGTAACCTACAAAAAAGGAAATCAAAGCAAAACCGTTACGACAAAAAAGAATAAAGCCCCAACGATTACTTTGCAGAGCCTTGCACCTTCTGGAGAAGATGTCTCAGTTAGAAAAATTCAAAGTACAACTGGTTATAGAGTGACTATCTCCGATGACTTTCCAGGACAATTGGACGTTAACTTTTCAGGTCCTATTTCTGTTAAGCAAGCAGGTCCATTGACTTATGATATTACATTGAATTTCTTAGGATCTAAAGGTGCTTTTGAAAGATATACAGAAAGTAAAGATGAGCCTTACACTGTTGGTTTTCGTGTTACGGTAAAAGATAGAATTGCAGGACACTCTATTCAAAGATCAGGAATATTTACTTTTGGTGAATGGTAATATGTACAATTAATAATGATAATACCTTCAGATATTATTTGAAAAACTGGAATTTTTTTTTAAATTAATATCATTTTGCTATTGACATTAAAATATATGAATACTAAATTTGAGCGAAGTTAATTAGCTATAATAAATTATCAATAATTAGCAAAACAACTATATTATTTAAGTGTTTTTGTTTGTTTATACACATAGAAATATAATTATATTAGAAGAAAATAAAGAACGATTAATTTAATTTTAAACAAATCTAAAATGGAAAATCTCAACAAAAAAATTTATTTCCTGATCCTTTTAGCAGCAGTGATTTTTGGTTTTATTTTTACATCAAATATTTATGCTCAAGAAGAAAGAGAAGACAATCCGAGAACATGGAAATATTTTAGAATTCTCGCAAGAGCTCAAGATGATAGCGTATTTGTTTTATTGCAGGATGATCTTTTAATCGACCCTAAATTAGAAAGTTACACTTTAACAGTAAATATCCTCGACCCACAACCGCTTAATCAATACGTGGTAATAGGTGATGAATTTTCACCGGATGCATTAAGATATGCTTGGGACCAATTATCAGACAATGTTAAAGATGGATTAATAAATTGGGTTGGTAGTAATAAAGAAAATCTGAACAAGAAAAAGCTAAATTATGGATCTGTATTTCTTGATGTTTTCAAAAAAATAAAAATCAAGGAATTAGTTGCACCACCTCAAAAACAAAGGGAAATATTAAATACCACAGCATATATTAATCCCTACTTACAAGTTTTTGGTGGGGATCCCGTGGGAATTCCCCTAAAGAAATCCTTTGGGTTTTCATTCGGAACCGGAACTCCTTATTCAGGACCACTTGAGTGTGAATTAGTATCTGGTAATTTTCATCTTTTAGGAGCTATGGTTGGAGTAAGTACAAGAATAAAAGAGTTGACACGCAGAAGAGCATCGCGTTCACCCGAGGATGGCAGTGAAGGTTCTTTTGCGTTTAAGGAATACAATAACATATTTGCACCGAATTTAGGTCTTGAATTCCGATATGTTATTCCTTTCGGTAATTTTTTCGAAGTTGGAATTTACTCAGTATTAGATACGGGTTCGTATGATCCCCCTATTCCTATCGTAAATGAAGAAACTTTACCTGATACGACTTATATGCCAAATCTTGTAATTGATGGTACATATTTTAATTGGGAATTAAGGTATCCTTTCAGAACATTCGGTTCAACAAGATCAAAAGTTTATGTCGCAAGTTACCTTGGTGAAATAAATGTTGGTTGGATTGCACGTGAAGTTAGAGTAGCTGGTGCCGTCTTTGATGCACGGCTAAACTTCATGGTACATGGAGATAGAAATTTTCAAATATTATATGAAACGTTGGTTGCTGGTATTGGAGAAGGTTTCTCGAATACAGCTTTCGCTTTTGGACCATCTATTCGGTTAGGAAAAATGGCAAATGGTAAGTTTGGAGTACTTACAATATTACTAAATTTAAGATTTAAGGTCGGTGACTTCTTTGATGAAAAGTAAGTTCATCAGTTATGTGTTTATTGAAAACCAGGTTTAGGTTTAAGTGTTATTAAAATAAAAAGCCTTTATGCAAAATGTATAAAGGCTTTTTTCTTTTATTAAAAGATTCTATCTACATATTCTTTATCAATCTTACGCTAAATCCCCCATCTACATGATGTATATGAGGAAACGTTTCTATAAAACCATCTTTGTTAACAACTCTTTCCGGCACATAATTTCGTGCGTTATCAACTTTGAAATCTTTGTTCCTGTTTAAAAACATTTCAACTACATCGTTATTCTCTTCTTTTTCAATTGTACATGTACTGTATATTAAAGCTCCCCCTGGTTTTAAATATTTAATTGAATTTTCTAATATTTCTAATTGAAGTTTTCGCAACTTATAAATATCATCGAGTTCTCTTTTCCATTTAATATCAGGTTTTTTCGATAAAACTCCTAATCCTGAACAAGGAGCATCTACTAAAACCTTATCAACTTTGTTTACTATTTCATTTTTCAATATTGAGGATTCGGGATTAATAATATCGTCGTACACAAAGACAGCATTTGTAACACCAAGCCTATTAAGATTATCTTTCATTATTTCCACTCTGGAAAGATACTTATCAACTGCAATAATCTTTCCTCTATTGTGCATGATTTCCGACATATGAGATGTTTTTCCCCCGGGAGCTGCACATACATCCAATATCAAATCATTTTCTTTTGGATCAACTAAATGGGAAACTAACCCTGCACTCTCATCCTGAATTGTAAAATAACCTTTCTTGAAAAATTCATCTGCATAAATCTTGGACATTATTTTGATAGTATAAAAATAGTCTATGTAATTAGTTTTTCTGAACTGAATACTCTTTTTCCCTAAGTAATCTGCAATATCATCCTGTGAAATTTTTTGTTTATTCACTCGCAAACATATATAAGGTCTTCGATTGTTAGCTTCACATAGTTTCTGTGCTTCATCAAATCCAAATCTGGATACCCATCTTCGAACCATCCAATTCGGATGTGATTGAACCATCCCCAGGTAATTTACTTCATCAATTTCTCTTGTAGGCCAGACTAAATTATCGAGTGTTCTAATTATTGTTCTCAATAATCCATTTACAACACCAGCATGTTTTTCACCGTGAGTCCTTTTAATAAATTCGACAGCTTCATTCACAGCTGCAGAATATGGAATTCTATTTAAAAAAAGTATTTGGTACAATGCAACTCGCAATGCATTCTTGACTTCGGGAAGACATTTCTCATATTGACCTCTATAAAAACCGTTTAAAAACCAATCTAACCTGCGCAACCACCTGATTACACCGTGGGAAATTTCATTCAATAAAGATTTATCAAAATCATTGAGGTTACTGTTACGAAGTTCTGTGTCAATTAATTTATCAAGAAAGGAATCCGTTCTTTCACAACGGCACAATATTTTTACCGCACACGATCTTGCATCAGAATACACCGTCTTGTATCGATTGTTATTGTTATACTTCTTTTGATGCTTATTATTATCTTTTATTACTGATGTGTCTTTTTGTTCTAACTTACCCGATTTTTCCATGTATAATTATAATCAAACGTAAATTCATAAAAATGTAATAGTAAAGAGAATTTATTTAGAAATCAATGTCTTCAATAAGCTCTATTTCACATTCCTCAATTGAACTCAAGAAATATTTACCGTATTGTTTAGAAATAATTCTACTATCAAGAATAACAATTATGCCCTTATCATCACTGCTTCTGATTAGTCTCCCAATGCCCTGCCTGAATTTCAATATTGCTTCGGGTAGTGAATAATCCATAAAGCTGTTACCACCTTTTGCATCTATCATTTCTAATCTTGCCTGTATTAATGGATGGTCTGGAACCTGGAACGGCAATCTTGTAATTACAAGATTGCTTAAAGCTTCTCCCGGCACATCAACACCTAACCAAAAACTTTCTAAACCAAACAAGACTGAATCTACATCCTTTTTAAAAGAATCTAATAAATTTTTCCGTGACATACCTTCTCCCTGGATTAAAACTTTAATATCTTTTTCATTAAAAAATTCTTTCATTTTATCACCTGTTTCTTTCATCAGCAAAGCGTTTGTAAACAACACGAGTGCCTTACCTTTTGTAAGCTCGATAAAATATGATAACCACTCTATTAATTTCTCTTTATAAACATCGTTGTTCTCTCTCCCCGGTTC
>CAYYJH010000094.1:8432-10150 GCA_964472195.1 uncultured Ignavibacteriaceae bacterium
AGTTTTTCAATTTCCACTTTTAATATATTATCGATTATACCTTTTTCGTGAACTCTAACAGTAAGTTTCTCAAGCTTTCCAGAACTCAAATAAAAGAGTCTTCTTTTTAATTCCTGGAAGAAATATTGATTAATCTCAAGTAAGTTTTGTATAATTGGAATTATATGCAGTGAATCGAAAGTCGTAAGAAATCCTTTTTTCTGTTTATCGTTATATAGTCTTTTTAAATTGAACTTTATCATTTCTCTCGATAACTCAGGAACGACATGAGCAGCAGCTACATTTTCAACGGTCTGAGCCTCATCAAATATTACAAAATCATTCTTAAACAGATACCCATCCTCACCTTCATTTATTATTCCATCGTACAGTGTAAAAAATAAATGATGATTAACAACAACTATATCCGAATCTGCGATTTTAAATCTTGCTTTCTGGTAAAAACACTCTGTATCTTCACCGCCGCAAGTCTTATTTGAGCAAATGCCTCTTTCAGCACAAACATTGCTCCAAACATTAGGATTAATGCTAAAAGTTATATCGGAAAGAGTACCATCCTGTGTAACTTTTGCCCACTCATTAATTTTTTCCAGAAATAATTGCTCCTCACTCTCAAATAAAGAATTAGAACTCTCTAATGCTCTTCGAAGTCGTTTTGGGCAGATATAATTTGATTTACCCTTTAACAAAGCTGCGTTGAATTTTATTGGAAGAGCTTCTTTTAAAAAGGGGATGTCTTTACTGATTAACTGTTCCTGCAGATTTATTGTGTGTGTCGATACAACTGCTTTCTTATTATTTTCCTTTGCAAAATACACAGCTGGTACAAGATAAGCAAAACTTTTCCCGACACCTGTAGGCGCCTCTGCAAACAAATGTGTTTTATTTTCAAGTGTATCCAGAACTGCAAGAGCCATTTCCAATTGCGAAGCTCTGTATTCGTAATTTTCGAATCTGCTCGCAAGTAATCCTGTTTCCGAAAAAAAATTTATTACTTCATCTTTTATGTTCATAATAAAAATTACATAATTTATACCAACGGTTAACTACAAAAAATTTATTACATTAATCATATTAATTTATACTGAAAGTTACTTTACAAAATACTAATTTGGAAACTCAAGAAAATTAAGTATGAGAAAACTTACACACGCTGAAATAAAATCTCAAAGAAAAGAGATAAGTGAGCTTGATAAGTATAAAAGAAATCCGATTTATGTAATCTGTGACAATATTAGAAGCATATACAATGTTGGTTCGATATTCCGAACATCCGATGGTGCCTTTATAAAAAAGCTTTACCTCACCGGCTATACTCCATACCCTCCAAGAAAAGAAATCGATAAAGTCGCTTTGGGAGCAACACTTAGCGTACCCTGGGAATATCATAAAAATCCAGTCGAGCTTGTAAAGGTTTTAAAATCCAAAGGAATAAAGATCTGTGTTCTTGAAATAACAAATGAAAGCAATCATCTCTGGGACATAAGCAAGGAAGACTTCCCGCTTTGTCTCGTCCTTGGTAATGAAATAACCGGTGTTTCAAAAGAAATTATAGATAATGCTGATACCTCAGTAGAAATCCCCATGTTAGGTATGAAACAATCACTCAACGTATCTGTCTCATACGGAATTGCAGTTTATGAAATGGTAAGAAAATTAAATTATAACTCACAAAAACAAAAAAGCCGAACCCCTTCTTCAGAGATTCGGCATTGAAA
>CAYYJH010000095.1:0-8040 GCA_964472195.1 uncultured Ignavibacteriaceae bacterium
TTCCGTGAATATTGTAACAAATCTTATGAAATAAAATACCCTTATTTTTGACTAAACAATAGAAAATAATTTTCAATTTATAATTTTTTAATTTTCAATGAATTTTAAATTTTCAAGTTCACAATTTATAGAATTGTATTAAGGCGAGAGTCTTTCAATCTTCCATTTTGTATTATCCAATGTGTATCTAATTCTGTCATGCAGTCTGTTTTCTCTTCCTTGCCAGAATTCATATGATTCAGGTATTAATATATATCCTCCCCAGAAAGGCGGCAGGGGAATGTTTTTAGTGCCGAATTTTAGCATGTACTTGAAGAATTTCCTTACAATAACCATACGATTTTCAATAACCTCACTTTGATTCGATGCCCATGCACCGAGACGGCTCTTAAACGGTCTGCTTTTGAAATACTTGTCAGATGTTTCTTGGGACACTTTCTCTACCCTGCCTTCGATCCTGATTTGTCTTTTAAGTTCTCCCCAGTAAAATAATAAGCTTGCAAAATTGTTTTCTTCCAGCTCTTTTCCTTTCTTGCTTTCATAATTTGTATAGAATACGAATCCCCGTTCATCGTATCTTTTTAGAAGAACAATACGGCATGATGGTTTCCCTGTTTTATTTGCTGTTGCAAGGCTCATTGCAGATGGTTCGGTCAGTTGTAACACTTGCGATTCCTTATACCAGATATCAAATTGAATTAATGGATCGCTGTCTATATTTTTCTCATTAAGCTTAACAAGATGCAACTTCTTATTTGCTTTCGATAAAACTGTTTCGTGCATGTTAATAGTATGTCAGAAATTATTTGTATATAGTTTTCAAATCATTTTTTAGAGAATCCCGAATAATTTCCACTGGTATACCCGGATTAGTGATGGAAGTTTTCAATACTTTTATCTCGTCAGCATTGGTAAAATCTTTATCATTATCTGTATCTTCTTTTATAACCAGAAAGAGCATATCGTATTTCAAATCTATTTCCCATTTGAGAAGTGTGATATTATTATCTGAGACTTGTTTCTTGTTTTTACCATTTATATCACAAATGAAAACAGTTTCCCCATCTTTTTCGTCTATCTCTCCGTCTTTGTTATAGTCATCATTTATTGTTGAAAATAATATGAAGTTTGTTTTAACCGTATCTTTCGATGGCTTTTGGGGGAGGTAAAAGTTAGTAATTAATTCTCGTTTTTCTATCAATGGGTATTCTTCTTCGGTTACTTTATTATAAAAGATAATATTATATAAATCTTTTAAATTAAACCTGCTGAAGTTTTGTGAATAAGGAGAGAAGGACTGATTATTATTATCGAAATATTCTTTCTTTATTCTTCCAAAAAAATCCTCATCAGTTACAGTTAGTGTTAACGGTATTAATATTAAATCATAATTCTCTAAGACAATCGGATTCCCATAAACAATTTTCTCTTTTATTTCTTCTTCTTCTGCTTCTTCGTATTTGTCTTCGATTTCTTCTTTATTACTTTTTTCATTTATTTCTTCTTTTTCTTCATCTTTTCTGCTTCGACCACATGCGAGTATTACAATTATTAATATGCTGATTGCTATAAGAAAATTCTTTTTCATTGTTGTTTTGTTTAATTCTTTAATATTGCAAGATACTAAAGCCTTAACAATTAATAAACAAATTAATGTATGCAGTTTTAAAAGATTGATTCGAAATTGCATTATTAATTGTGCGTAAAATCGATATTTTAAAATAAATCACATTCATTGTAAAATCATTTTATTAATAACTAAATTTCTGCTGAATGAAACCAAAAATATTCTTACTTGTAATTCTTACATTTTCACTTCTTAATTTAAATTCTTTGAGAGGTCAAATCGCATACAATCCTCAAATTGATTCCATAGTAAATTTAGTCAACTTACAATCACTTACTATGCTTAATCGTGAATTGACAGGTGATACATCTACGATTATCGGAGGACTACCATATACGATTGTATCGCGTAACTGGCAGACTGCATCGAACGAAAAAGCTGCCGTATACATTTACGAAAAATTTCAAAGTTATAGTCTTAATACAAGATACCAAACATACAGGACGAATGGTGTCAACGTTATAGCGGAAAAAACCGGTACGAAATATCCAAACCAGCAATATATTATATGTGGACATTATGATGATATGCCGACCGGTCCTTTAGCCCCCGGTGCTGATGACAACGGTTCGGGTACCTGTGCCGTAATGGAAGCTGCGAGGATATTAAGTTCTTTTAATTTCGATTATACTTTAATTTTCATTGCTTTTGATGAGGAGGAATTAGGACTCTATGGAAGCAGGGCTTATTCCGATTCAGCTTTCGCTAATCATGATTCAATAGTTGGGGTAATAAATCTTGATATGATTGCATGGGACAGTAACAATGACCAGTTGTATCAGGTAACAACTAACAACAGTTCTTTAATGCTGGCAGATGATATGATAGCAGCCAGTCTTTTATACCAGCCAAATTTAGTACCTGTAAAACATATTGGTTCTTACGGCAGTGACCAGATTCGATTCTGGAATAATGGATTTACAGCAATTGCTCCGCATGAAAGCACGGGAGATTTTAATAATTATTATCACACTATTAATGATAAATTTTCAAATCTAAATCTTCCATATTTTTTGAGCATCACAAAAGCTGTTGTTGGAGCATTTGCTTCTTTAGGATGGGATTATAAGATCAACTTTATTCATACTCCTATTGAAAATAGTAGTGATACATCAGCGAAAATTGCAGAAGTCGTGATAAGCTCATCACATCAAATTGCTTCTGGTTCTAATGCTCCAAGATTGTATTACAAGATTGGAACAGGACCATTTACAGTAATAAATGCTTACTATAACAATCTCGATACTTTCAAATTTACTATCCCGGGACAACCGTTAGGTACAGAAGTATCTTATTATATCGCAGCACAGGATTCTGCCGGTAATATGGTTGGAACACTTCCGTCAGGCGGAAGAGGAATCAATCCTCCCGGTACAATCCCACCGCAGAGTTTGTTTGAATACAAAATGTTAATGACACAAAATCAGTGTTCGAACACACTACCGAAGCCTATTCTGGATGCACAAATTACTTATGATACAATAAATATATCACAAGATGGAACTGTTGACGACGTTGATGTGAACCTTACACTGACGCATACGTACGATGGTGACCTTTTAATCTTATTTAATGGTCCAACCGGAACTCAGAAAACATTGAGTTCATTCAACGGGGGATCGGGACAGAATTATACAAATACAACATTCGATGATGAAGCATCAATTCCAATTACACAGGGTACACCACCTTTTACAGGAAGTTTCATTCCTGAACAACCTTTGAGTCAATTGGATGGAATTTCAATGAATGGTAAATGGATATTGAGAATATTCGACAACACGGCAGGTAACCAGGGAACATTGTTAAACTATTGTGTGAATATTAGATATTCAAATCCTATATCTGTAAATGGAAATACATTCCCTGTTGAATATAAACTTTCTCAAAATTATCCTAATCCATTCAACCCACAAACAAAAATTAATTATTCACTCGGTAAATCTTCAAATGTACGAATAGTAGTTTACGATGCTCTCGGTAGGGAAGTGAACAATCTCGTTAATGGAAACCAAACAGCAGGTAATTACGTAGCTGTGTTTTCTGCTAATAATCTATCATCGGGAATGTATTATTATTCAATGTATATAGATGGAGAGCTGTTTGGAACGAAGAAGATGATAGTTTTAAAATGAGTCTGTATTGAATCAACTAAATATACTTTATAATAAATGGGTGCCATACTAATTTGACTCCCGTTATATTTTTGTTTGAATAAAAACAAAAATATTTGAATTATATTTTATTTTTTTTTGTTATGATGGCAAAACATTCTAATATGAAAAAATTATACTTTCTTTTTTTTATTTTCCTATTCTATTCTCAATCGTTTGCACAATGGACACAGGTCAGTTCATTTCCGATTAAATTTGTCAAGGATATTTTGATTTCTAATAATGTAGTCTGTGTTGGTACATCGAATTCTGGAGTATATATATCAACCGACAGCATGGCATCGTTTCAGCAATTTGTCAACGATATCAATTTTTATCCAGCAAATATGGTCACTCAAATTCTTTCTTTTGATAATAAATTATATATATCCACTGGTGATGGAATTTATACATCAACGAATGGTGGAACGAACTGGATTAAAAAAAGCAACGGGATTGTTGTTGGCGGTGGTGCATTATATGTCTTTGCAGAATCAATATATGAATTTAACGGGACTATG
This sequence comes from uncultured Ignavibacteriaceae bacterium, assembly GCA_964472195.1. Lineage (GTDB taxonomy): Bacteria > Bacteroidota > Ignavibacteria > Tepidaquicellales > Tepidaquicellaceae > BS750m-G4. The sequence goes on from CAYYJH010000095.1 coordinate 4,302, forward strand.
TTTACAGGAACGCATACTGGAATATACCGCTCGACAAACAGTGGTGAAAATTGGATCGTCACTAACATCAGCGGCTCGCACGTTGGTGCAAAGAACTTTACACATCATTTTGGGAAGCTTTTTGCTGCAAGAGAAAGCATAAACACTCCGTATGGGTATTACTCTACCGACAGCGGTATAACATGGAACTTCTTAACCGCATTAAATCTGCCAACAATAACATTTTTCTCTGAACCCGGAAAGTTATGGTCTGGAACTATTCATGGTGTTTGGCTTTCGACGAGCAACGGTGCGAGCTGGGAGCATAGAAGTGCAGGATTAAGTCTTGATCCATACAACTCATCGATTATTCGAATTAATCAATATTTGCTTACATCTGTTAAGTTTGGAGGTTCGGGAATATTCATTTCTGAGAATGAAGGATTGCAGTGGGCGGATGCCGGTAATGGATTGCCTTTTCTTTCAGAAATATCGGAGCTTATGGTCTTCAATGATAACGTGATTGCTGCAACATCCAATGGATTATACAAGAGACCTGTATCACAGTTAACGGGTGTTGCTAAGACACACAATCAGTTACCTGAAATATATTTATTATCTCAGAATTACCCGAATCCTTTTAATCCAACTACGAATATAAAATTTGATATTCCAAAATCGTCATTTATAAAGATCATTATATATAATGTACAAGGGAAAGAAATAACTACTCTCGTAAATGAAAGATTAAATGCAGGAAGTTATGAGGTCAATTGGAATGGCGGTAGCTTTCCAAGTGGTTTGTATTTCTACAAACTTATTACAGCTGAATTTTTTGATGTAAAAAAGATGTTGATGATAAAATAGTTAATCATCAACTAGATCTTTATGCTGTTGCTATTTAAAGTAATGAAATAAATTAAAGTTAATAACTTGCTTTAAAGGTGGTATCATATATTGGTTTCACCTTTTTTTATACCCAATATACTTTGATAATTGAAGTTGTTAATTGATAAAATTTTGTTATTTTAGTTTTAAATAAATCTTCTACAGTTGAACAATTCAAAACAGGGGAATCACAATGTATGTGATTTCATTTCAAAAATTAAAATTTAAACACAATGAGTGCTAATAAATTTCATATTCTTTTTCTATTTTCTTTATTTTTCATTACAATTGTATTCTTTAGTTGTTCTACTACATCAGACACAGTCACTCCTGGTCCGGGTGGATATCCAACTATAAACCTGACAGTAGGTTCTGCTTACACATATACAATTGATTCATTACATGTGGGCGGTGGTTCAACCCGTTTAGGTAATAATGTAAGAAGTACTATTCTTGCAAATGGTACTTTCTTTGATTCGACAGATGTCTTTATGACACAGGTTATCGAAAGAGATGGGGGTGGACTAACTGTGAGTAATGATACTACATATTCTAAGTATAATGCTGCAACCGGTAAAGGTTATAGTTATGGTTTTTCTCAGTTGTTTAATCCAGCTCTTACACCTAAATGGGATATGCTCGCGGATTTTTCGGTAACTTTCAATACAACCTGGGTAATCGATAATATTAATGCAATATTAACTATTCCTCAGGGAAATATAAATATGACGGGTCCTCTTACAGGTCAGGTTGCCGAAGCTACAACTATACAAACAACAGGAAGTCCTGCCGAGACAATACAATGTTATAGAATTGAACTTAATGCTGCTCTTTCGGGTACTATTGTAATTGCACAGATAACATACACACTTTCAACTACTTTAACTGTGGATTATTATTTGGGATATTCTTCATCGCAATATCCCGGTAATCCCTCGGGAGTTGTTAGACTTACAAACAGGACTTTTACTATAACGACTAATCCGAATATTGGAACATTCCCATTTCCCGGGAGGGATAGGATTTTAGAAACCTATTCAATAGCGGATTAGCATTTTAAGAATGATGTCTAAAAGCCAACCGTTGTCATTTCTGGTTGGCTTTTTTATTTTTATGTAATGTACTTATGATTAATTCTCAAGTTCTACCAAAAGTTCCGGTCTGTATTCGAAGTGCATTGTATCATAATGATACCATTTACCACCCCAGATGAAACCATGTTTTTCAAATATCTCCACTATCTCCATCGGGATTTTGTTTTTATATTGCAGTACGCCATCCCGACCGGGTTTTTCCCACTTCCAGTAATTTGAATAATCTACGTTTATATCGATAGCGAGACCAAAACTATGCATGCTCAAACGGTTTGTCCCGCTTATTACACGCCAGTTGAAAGTCCCGGCTGTTTTTTTGACATACTTTTTCAAGTCGTTCGATAATTCATCGAGTTCATCCGAAACCGCCTGGAGCTTTTCGTCTGCTAAGTTAACTGAAGTGAACATTTCTTGTTTGTTTAAAGTATTTGGAAGCCATGAGACAGACACGAGTTTACTTCTAACTTCACTCGATGAACTGCCATACATTTTACGGAAGAAAGGTTCATAACGAACACGTCCAGGATCGAAATTTATTTCCGGAGGAACTTCATAACTATCCCCTTTAACATATTTCATTGACATCTGGTCTTCTAAATCGGGTTCATTTAAAAGAGTCTCGAAGTCTTTATTTTCGATACCATCATCGTATATCATTTCTTTTCCATCATTCCAGTAGAGAGTATTTTCATCGGCTGAGTCGAGAATTTCAGGATAAGCAAGCAAAAGTTTTTGTAGACCTTCTGGGATGTTCTTAATTACCTCTGATGTATCATCTTTCAGACTATCGGAGGTTTGTAATGTTGTTGTTTTAGCCTTATCTTCTGTCTGAACTTCTTTAGCATTGTTATTTTTGTTGCAGGCATTTGAGAAGAGGAAAAATAATATGAGGAGAAGTATACTTATAGTTGGTTTCATAAAGATTCTATATTAAAATTGCTAATTAATTCTAAGAGTGTTCAATTGAAACTTTAGTTATATCTTTTGGATCAAATTTAACGAAAATTTCTTCCCCGGGTTGAAATTTAGGTACGGATGTTTCCATCACAACGCCTTTAGCCTGAGCTTTAAAAGATTTTCGGTTATCGGGTATGACTTCCAAATCTAATGTTACTGCTGGGTTGTTTCCATTTATATTAATACCCATCTCTGTGTATTTCAATACTATTGCTCTCGACGATTCACCATACTTCATAAGTTCTTTATTGAATTCATCTATTTCCGTGATGAGTTTTTTAGCTTCGCTTTTACTGTAACTACCGGAGTATCTACCTGCACCTCCGCTGCTTTCTATGGCAATTTTTTTCTCATCATCAGGGTCAATTCTCACATCAACCTCCATACCCGGTTGGTACATCGATGGATTTAAACGTGATATTATTTGTCTTGTTTCAACCTGGTAGGGCATTTTATTCATCGGTGTTACCTCCAGTAATAGACCTACCTGTGGATTTTGATTAACTGTGACGCCCGTATCCCATACTTTTATAATTTTTGCTTTTGCAGGCTGACCAGTCTTTAACAGCTTATTGGAAACGACCATCGGTCTAAAAAACTTCCAGTAAACTGTTCCAAACACTATAATAAAGATTGCAGATAGTATGCTCCCGCCGATTGGTTCAGCGATAATACCTGCTGTCATACCGATAGCACCGCCAAGCAATCCTCCAATCAATCCGATTTTTGCTCCTAATCCAAGTTTCATGATTGTTGTATTTTATTTAACAATAATACGATTATAAAATACAAAACTTATGTGTGAAAAAAAGGGAGGAAAC
>CAYYJH010000095.1:8140-10130 GCA_964472195.1 uncultured Ignavibacteriaceae bacterium
GTCGAAGCCGAGCTCCTTCATCATATTCAGAGCAGAAGAACTTCTGCCCCCAGTTCTGCAATAAATAAGGTAAGTTTTATTTTTGTCAAGTTTATTAATTTCTTCTTTAAATATATCTGAACGAAAATCAATTAGAACACTGTTTTCTATGTGACCCGAATTGTATTCTTCGGGTGTTCTTACGTCAAGTATTACAAAGTTTGGACTTTCAAGATTTTCGCTAATCATTTCGAATGCTTTTGTGACAGAAATATTCTCTGAGATTGTGTCTTTGTCAGAAGTTTTCGAGATAGTTTCGTTTTTTGCATCATAATCAGTTGTGAAAATACGGAATGAGAAAAAAACTATTACAGATAAAAAAATTATTGTTATCAAAAATGTACCGATTTTAATTTTTTGTTTATTCATTTAGTATGCTAATTTATATTGAATTTTTATTTAATTCTATCAAAGATTATGGTAGAATTATCAATGGTAACCTCTTTAATGAATATATAGTTTCTTTAAAATAAAATATTTTATTTGTTTTTTGTGTCTGTTGGGAATTTCTCCCGATAGCAACTCACCTTATCTTAATAACATCATCTTCCTCGTTTCAATAAAACCACTTGTTTGAAATGTATAAAAATACATTCCGCTCGGATAACCGCTTCCGTACCATTCAACCTCATACATACCGGGTCTCAATTGTTTATCTACTAGTGTGGTTATTTCTCGACCGAGAGCATCATACACAACCAACTTCACGTCTGACAATTTTGGTATTTGAAATTTAATTTTGGATTTTGGATTAAATGGATTGGGATAATTTTGATACAATTTATATCTAAGAGGTAGTTCATTATTAATTTTTGAGACATAGGTTACACCTCCGTTTGTCGTTTTTAAAACAGTACCGCCATCACCAACAGCATAACCATCCACGGAATCTATAAAATGAACAGCTCTAAGAAATGCTGACGAACCTGACGACTGCTGCGACCAGCTATTTCCACCGTCGGTAGTTTTAAGTATGTATCCATTAAATCCAACCGCATAACCTGTAGCTGGAATTGGAAAGTCAATTCCATACAACGCATTAGGATATACCTGTGTAGACCAGTTTGCTCCTCCGTTAGTTGTTCTGGAAATTCCTCCCGGACCATTCCATAAATTTGAAACAACTAATCCATTTTGTGAATCGAAAAAGTGCAGGTCACGTAGTGTGCCTTCGTTGTTATTTAGCAGGAAACTGCTGTAAACCCAATTAACACCTCCGTTAACGGTCTTTGCGACGAGAGGGGAAAATATTGTGTTGACACCCACGCAGTATCCTGTTGAAGCATTGACCATAAATGCAGAGTAAAAGGAAACCATATAACCCTGAGGTAATCCAACATTCCAGTTATTTCCGCTATTCGTAGTATACAATGTCGTCCCTGAATGTCCTGAACAGATCCCAGCAGTGTTGTTATAAAAAGAAAGTCCCAGAAGATGATTCGTTGTACCGCTGATTAATACATTCCAGTTAATTCCTCCATTAGTTGTTTTTAATATGGTTCCATTGTATCCGCATACTAAACCTGTCAAAGAATTAAAGAAATAAACAGAACGCAGCTCCACAGAGGTACTTGTGTTTAGAGATGTCCAGTTAGTACCAGAATTAGTTGTTTTTATTAAAGCTCCCGATACTCCTGCAGCGTAACCTGTTTGAGTATTGATAAAATACACTGTATTCAGGTTTTGTGATGTCCCTGAATTAAGAGATACCCATTGAGGATTTCCTCTGGAAAAGAAGATCAGGACTAATATTACTACAAAGATGTTTTTCATTTTTCCATTCAGGTAACGAAGCCCTGCTTCGTTACCATTATTATCCGTACACAAGCAGGGCTTGTGTACGAGTGTTTTTTAAAAATTAACAATTCATCGTAAGTAACACAGGTCATTTAATTAGCAGCATTTTTTTTGTTTCAGAATAATCTTCGGTCACGAGTCTGTAGAAATACAC
>CAYYJH010000096.1:0-9814 GCA_964472195.1 uncultured Ignavibacteriaceae bacterium
AGGTCATACTTCTTTTCATTCGTAAGAAGGTCAATTGCATATTTTGCCATCCTGTCGGTATCTCCTATTTCTGCAATGAAGCCCGTCTCTCCGTGAATGTTTAACTCAGGAAGACCGCCGACACTCGTAGAAATGACTGGAACAGAACAACTCATAGCTTCGAGAGCAGAAAGTCCGAAGCTCTCCGATTGTGACGGCATTATGAACAGATCAGCAATCGATAACAACTCAACAATCGCATCCTGCTTACCCATAAACTTTACTAAGTTAATGATATCCAACTCCCTGCAAAGACGCTCACAGTCACTTCTTTCAGGACCATCCCCTACAAGCATAAGTCTTGATGGAACTTTCTTGTTTACCTTTGCGAATACCTCGATTACGTCCTGAACCCGTTTTAAAGGTCTGAAATTCGATGTGTGTATGAGTATCTTTTCATTTCCCGGGGCAAAATTCTTCCTGAAACAACTTGTTGTATCGTTATCCAGCCGCTTATATTTTTCGATGTTGATGAAATTCGGAATTACTTCGATTTCTTTATTGACCTTATAGTTAGACAGGGTTTTATCTCTTAAGAAATTTGAAACTGTTGTAACTCCATCAGACTGTTCTATGCTAAACTTCATAGTATGTAAAAAATCAGGCTCAAGCCCTATGAGTGTAATATCGGTTCCATGCAAAGTTGTTATAATTTTGATATCTTTACTGACTTTGTTTTCTTTCTTAAGTATTTCTCTTGCAAGATAAGCACTTGTAGCATGAGGTATTGCGTAATGAGCATGAATAAGGTCGATGTCATTGTATTGTACTATTTCTACCATTTTACTTGTAAGAGCAAGGCTGTAAAGAGGGAATTCAAACAAAGGATAGCTGTACATTTCGATCTCATGATAAAATACATTATCGGTGAATTTACTCAATCTTGTTGGAAGAGCGTAAGATATAAAATGAATCTCGTGTCCACGTGTTGCCAGCACTCTCCCAAGCTCTGTAGCAACGACACCGCTTCCTCCGTATGTTGGATAACAGGTAATGCCTATTTTCATATTTTCAAATTAGTTTTATTATTCACAAAACGTTTTCAAGTTTAACTTCTCACACCACTCGTTCCCAGGTTGAACTTGGAAACGATAAAGCGATGAAACAATTAAATATCAGTTGTGAAATATAATTACTAAAAAATTCAAGAAAAACTCATTTACCTGAATAATATGTAAAGTGTGATTTGAAAGTTTTTTGATGTTAGAAAAATATTCTACTTTTCCTTACATCGTGGTAATGTGAATCTAAATGTACTTCCTTTGTCTTTTTCACTTTCCACCCAAATCTCCCCACCATTTTTTATAACAAATTCTTTACATAATATTAATCCTAATCCCGAACCCCTTTCATCAGCTGTGCCCTTTGCTTTGAAATTACGATCAATATTAAAAATGGTGTTCACGTGCTCTTTAGAAATACCCATGCCCTTATCATTTATTGATAATTCTATAAACTTATCCTTACTTTTTGAACTAATGCTTACCACTCCTCCGCTGAATGAAAACTTCACTGCGTTGGAAATGAGATTTCGAACTACAGTATTAATCATATTATCATCTGCATACACAATATGTTCGGGATCAATATTGTTTTCCAACCTGATGTTTTTTTGAAAAGCTATATTATAAAATAATCCGATAATCTGATCAACAGAATTCTTTAGGTTGAACTCCTGAGGATTGAATTCTAATTGTCCTGTTTGTGTCTTTGCCCACTCAAGTAGATTCTCTAACAAACCTAAAGATGTATTAACAGTCTTTTCCATTCCTTGAAGTAATTCATCCATAATTTCTTTATCGTAACTTTCCATGTCTTGTAAATAATTCACAAAAGTCATCATAGATAAAAACGGACTTCGTAGATCATGTGCAATAATCGATAAGAATTTATCTTTCGTGGCATTCAGTTCTTTAAGATTTTGTTGTTTCTCAATCTCCAATCGTTGTATCTCGTTTTTCTGTTTTAATAATTCGTTTTCTTTTCCTTTCTTTTCTGTTTCATAACTCACCTGCATCTCAGCAATTTTATTTCTGTTTTCCTTATTAAACAAAATGTCTTTAAGCTCTGAATATAATTTATAATATTCGAGAGATTTTTTAAAATCCCCTTTATCAAAAAATATTTCAGATTTAGTAAAATAATTATTCTTTACAATGTCATCCATATTACCCGTTTTTGCCAGCTTAAAGCTTTCATCCGTAAAACTAAGTGCTTTAACAAGGTTTCCTAATTTCCTGTATATTCCTCCGATAATGTTCTTCGAGAAAGCAATATCATATTTATTCCCAACTTCTTCATTATACTGCAAAGACTTACTGCAATATTCTAAAGCCTTATTATATTTTCCTAAAATATCATAAATCACTCCTATGTTAAAAAAATTTGCAGCGATAACATTATGAATACCTAACTTTTGCGATATTTGTAAAGACCTATCATAATACCCAATCGCTTTGCTGTAGTCTTCCATTTTTTCACAAACGAGCCCGATGTTGTTTAATGACACAGCAATCTGGTATTCATCTCCAATTTGTTCAGCTTCCTCAAGGGATGCAAGATGAAACTCTTTTGCTTTTTCAAAATTTCCTAAATTCAAATATACATTACCAATATTATTTTTAGTTGTTGACATCCCATCAATGTCGCCGAGTTCTTCATTAATTCTCAATGCTTTAAAATAACTCTCTAAAGCGTTATGACTCTCGCCCCTGTTTTCAAAAACTATTCCGATATTTGACAGGCAGGCAGCTATTCCATTTTTATCCCCGAGCTCTTCACGAATCTTTAAAGAGCGATTATGGTAATCGAAAGACTCTTCATAGTCACTCATTTTCTCATAAACAAGCCCGATATAATTTAAAGTTACCGCAATGTCTTTTTTATCTTGCAGCTTTTTAGAAATCTTCAATGCCTTAAGATGATGCTCCAATGCTTTTTCATATTGACTAAAATATCTATAACCCAAACCCATATTATTCAAAGCCGTGAATTCTTTTCCGGACAGGTTAAATTTTTGGGATAGATGAAGAGCTTCGTCAGCATAATTAATGCATTCTTTTGGCGACTCTTTCCTGATTGCATAGGCTAAATCATTCAATATATCTATCTTCTGATTTCCTTTGGCAATACTCAATCTTGCTTTTAGCTCTTTAATATTATTCTTGTTGTAATTCAATTTTAAAAAATATTATAAGCAGACATTCATATTCATAAATTCCTGTCCTAATAAATAAAATAACTTTAATTAAAGTTCAAGATAAAATATACAAAACATTCATTTTTTTTTAACAACCTTCGCACTATCCTTTCAAGAGTAACTCAACTATGCATCGTTTTACACGGATAATATAATTTCCATCTCTAGATATATAAAAAACAATAAAACAATAAGTGTTAAAAGTTATAAAAGCACAGTAACTGGAAATAATCTAATTTGCTTTTACATGAACATGGAGTATTTTCAATTCTATTCCGAAAGATTCTTCAAACAATTCTTTTCTCATGTTAGCACCCCACACTTCCAACGTTGAATCTTTATCATCAAAAGTTGAGATATAAATGCTCAGTACTTTCCCGCTGAATTCAAGCTCTATATCTTTTACAACAGAATTATGTCCTCTGTCAAAACCATCCGCAATCCTCAGTATTCCAGTAAGTTTCCTTACTTTATCTCTATTCTTCGAACTTAATCTGTTAAAACCTTCGTGCTTTTGTTTTGGGGATGACTTCCTGTGGTACCTTGCAATGTTAGCAATTATCTCAATTTCAGTATCGTTAAAGCCAAGCATCTCGGAGTTACGTATTAAGTAATAAGAATGTTTATGATGCTGCGAATGTGAAATGCAGTGACCGATGTCATGTAAAATTGAAGCTGCTTCAAGATACTCTTTATCTTTTTTGTTCAGGTCGTATTTGTTTTTAAGAAAATCAAAAATTTTACAACCAAGTTTTAAAACTTGTTCACAGTGCCTGCGGTCATAACCCGAGTTCTCAGCAAGATTAATGACACTATTGTATCGTACATCACTTAAAAAATTTAATCGTTCACTTCCTCTTTCTTTGTTAATAGTGTCGAGTATTATTCCTTCTCTTAAAGCAAAATTGGATAATGTTATTTTCTTAAGATTTAGTTCGGTGAAAACTTGTTCTAAAATAATTGCACCCGCTGTAATTATATCAACCCTGGCAGAATCAAGCCCGGTGATTTTATTCCTTTCGGAATTTGTTTCGGCTTTTAATATTTTCTTAACTGCATTTAATAAGGAATCCCGTTTATAAGAGTAATCATTAATATTTAACAATTCACTATTATGTTGATTTTCTTCCGCATGAATTATAGAGCCAATGTTTGTAATTGTACCCGACGTTCCCACTACGATATCGAATTCCTTATCTTTTAGGCTTCTTGTGATAGGATTTATCGCACTTCTAACGTATAACCTTGCGTTGTTTATTTCATTTTTCTTTATCCTCCTACCTTTAAAAAATCTATGCGTCATCCGAACAGCTCCTATTTTAATGCTATTTCCATAATCGATATTTCCTTTTTCACCAATTAAGAATTCTGTGCTACCACCACCTATGTCAATTAGCAAAATACGTTTATTATATACTGATAAAGCCTGTAAAACACCTAAATAAATCAATCGTGCTTCTTCATACCCGGAAATGACCTCTATTTCAATTCCCGTTTCTTTATATACCTTGTTAATGAAATCCTTCTTGTTCAAAGCTTCTCTCACTGCACTCGTCGCGACAGCTCTAATCTTTTGCGATTTGTAAGAATCACAAATCAGTTTAAATCTGTTCAGTGTAGATAAAGCTCTTGACAGAGCATCTTTCGAAATGTATTTCATATCCTTGGAGCTCTTTCCAAGGCGGACTACTTCCTTCTCGCTGGTTAATACTTTGAATAAACCCTTCTCATCCACTCTTGTAACAACAAGATGAAAGGAATTTGTACCTGCATCGATTGCACCTAAAATTTTATCAGGCATTATATTTAGAAGATTTTTGCAGAATCATTTCTAAAAATTTACAAGCTTCATTAAAAACCATCTCTACAGAAATATCATTAATATTATCAGTCGGTGATTGAATATACCTGACGTTTTCTCTTTCGGGTACCCACTCGTAGCCATATGTCGAGCCAAACAATGCCAAGACATTTGCATTAACATAACCGCCAACATGCATTGTACCGGTATCGTTCGTTATGTAGAGATTTGTTTTTGTAATAACAGCTGCAACTTTTCTAATTGTAGTATTATCGAGAATAAAACACTGTATTCCTTTTGCTTTTAAATTGTTTTTCAGCTTATCCGTAATCTTTTTGTCTATGCTGCCGGATGTTATCAAAATATGGTTATTATATTTTTCATGCAGCAGTGTAATTAGTTTTAAGAACTTTTCAACGTTCCACCTGTTCTGTATCTTACCAGCACCCGGATGGAATGCAATGATTGATTTATTTCTATCATTAAAATTATCCTCAATATATCTTTCTCCAAATCTTTTTTCTTCATCACTCAGTTTTATTTCAGTTCTTATCTTATCTTTTTCCATAAGCTCAATCCCAAGTTGTCTGCCAACGTCAAGATTCCGTTCGGTTTGATGCATTCTTTTCTTATCCCACTCAAAATCGGATTTAACGTTCAGAAGAAACTCAGTTTTGTTTTGCTTTCCGTCAATGCTTTTAACTCCTACACGTATAGGTGCCTTCGATAGATAATTAATGAAATGAGAAGTTCGCGATAAAGAAACTGTTGATGGGACTATTCCTAAGTCATATTTTTTGCTCCTGAGCTCTTTGTAGAAATTTTTTAACTCTTTAAAAGTTGATTTCCGATAAACAATTACGTCATCGATATAAGGATTGATATCGCTGTAGAGAATTTCATAATTTATTGGTGATGCTACAAGAGTTATTACTGCATCCGGGAATTTTTTTCGAAGTGCGGCGAACAGCGGGACTGAACAAAGCATATCACCAAGCTGGTTATGCTGTCTAACAATTAAAATGTTTTTTATATTCTCAAACCTGATATCCTTTTTCTCAATTTCTCTCGACCGAAGAAAAAGTTTTAAAATCCAGAGTATCAATTTTTAAAAACAGATAATTATTTTATTTCCTCGAAATCAGCATCAACAGCTTTACTTTTATCATATATGCTGTTTGTCTGCTTCTTATTAATATTGTGCTTGATAAAACCCCCGGATCCCAAACCGGATTTTCTCCTCCATAGGTTTATGATAAACTTTAGAAGAAAAAAGATTATATATATAACAAATAAATATAAAAGGAATCTACCCATATTCTTAGTAAAAAATTATAAAAATGCTTACTTGGCAATAGTTTTCAATGAGGGATTAAAATATTCGATTGCAGAGTGCTCAGGTTTTAATATTTCGGATATTAAATACTCAAAATCCTGTACGTTATTTACAAAGTCAATTTCCGAAGCATTTACTATCATAACCTTCGTTCCTTTATAACGGAAGAAAAAATAATTATATCCTTCATTAAGTTTTTCAATATACTCTTTCTTAATAACCTTCTCTATCTGCCTGTCACGATGAGCTATGTTAAACATTAGTCGATCTACAGTTGATTGAAGATATATAATCAAATCAGGTACGCGGATAGTCCGTTCAATAAAGGTTACTATCTTTTCATACAATTTAAGTTCATCATCCTGCAGATTCAGGTATGCAAATATTTTATCTTTTTCAAAAATATAATCGGAAATAATATACTCGTGGAAAAGATCCTCCTGGTTTAACTCCTGTAACTGTTTATACCTGCTGAGGAGAAAATATATTTGTGTGTGGAATGCATAAACTTTTGGATTCTCATAAAATTTCTCAAGGAATGGATTTTCCTCGAAGTCTTCCAGTACAAGTTTAGCATTTAACTTTGAAGCAATTTTGGTAGCAAGGGTTGTCTTGCCAACACCAATTACTCCTTCGATTGCTATATATTTTATCTTTTTATCTTCCACTAACTAATTTATTTATGCAAATGTATAATCATAAATGTTTACTTCGGAAATGTCATCCGTAGTTTCAAGAAGTTCCGATACAGTTTTCTTAAAAACAGGGTGAATCAAGTTTGACGCAATTTCATCTAAAGGAACTAAAACAAATCTTCTGTTCTCTATTTCGTGGTGAGGGATTTCAAGCGTATTATTTCTAATTATATCATCGTCATAGAAAAGTATATCGATATCAATTTCTCTTTCAGCCCATTTTATATTTTCCGCTCTTCCCAATTTTTTCTCGACCAGCTTTAACTCCCTGAAAAGACTTAGAGATTTCAAATCAGTTTCAACCTCAACTACAGAATTTAGAAATCTATTCTGTTCTTTATTTCCCCATGGTTCAGTTTCATATACAGAAGAGCTGCAGACTAATTTAACACCTTGAATTATTTTTATCTCTTTAATTGCGTTGATAATAAATTTATACCTGTCACCAACATTCGAACCAAGCCCTAAAAAAACTTTTGCCATCAAGCTTTTTTTTCAGTGTTAATTATTTCCACGGAATCCAGCATTCCAAGAAGTGCTCCGGGTTTTCTTATGTTTACTTTTACTTTTTTCACCATTAAATATCTATTCAATATTTCATCACAAATTTTCCTGTTGAGCGTCTCTATGAGGTTAAATTTGTAGCTGTCAAATATTTCCTTAACAAGATTATAAACCGAAAGATAATCTACTGTCTTATTGATGTCATCGCTGTCCTTAAGTTTGTTCAGATCACATTCCATCTCAACATCCACTTCGAACTGACTACCGAATTCTTTTTCGTGGTCAAGAACACCATGATAGGCAAAGAACTTTGCATTATTTATTCTTATAGTCGTATAATTCAAATTATTTTTATGCTTTAGATAACTAGTCTTAATTTATTTCTCGTTGCGACCATGCGATTTTTATATAACGCTAAGCCGTTAAAGGAGGATTTGCCCCGAAATTAAAATCTCAAACAGAATCTTATTTCTTCTTCTTCTTCTTATCTTTCTTTTTCTTCCCTTTATTTTTCTTCTTCTCTTCCTTATTCTTCTTCACTTTAACTTTTTTAACCGTTTTTTTCAAAGCTTTCTGTACAGTTATTCCGATATTAGCAGGTGAATCAGCAATAACAATTCCGCATTCCTCCATAACTTTAATTTTCTCAGCAGCCGTTCCTTTCCCACCTGAGATAATTGCACCTGCATGCCCCATTCTCCTCCCCGGGGGTGCAGTCTTACCGGCTATAAATCCTATAACAGGTTTCCTTACATGTTTCTTTATATAGTATGCCGCTTCTTCCTCGGCATTCCCTCCAATCTCACCTATCATCATTATTGCTTTCGTGTCCTTATCTTTGTTAAACAGTTCGATTGCATCTATGAATCGCGTTCCTATCACCGGGTCACCGCCTATACCAAAACAGGTGGACTGCCCAATACTAAGTTTCGTTAGCTGGTCAACGGCTTCATACGTTAAGGTTCCGCTCCTCGAAATAACACCAACGCTCCCTTTCTTGTGTATATATCCCGGCATGATTCCAATTTTGCATTCTCCCGGGGTAATTATACCCGGACTGTTCGGACCGATAAACCTTACCTCGTGCCCGTTCCTGTTTTTGCTTTGTACAAAATCATACACCTGAACCATATCTCTTGTCGGAATGCCTTCAGTAATACACACAATCAGATTGACTCCTGCATTAGTTGCTTCTATTATTGCATCTGCAGCAAACCGTGCAGGTACAAATATCACAGATACATTTGCTCCCGTTTCTTTGACTGCTTCAGAAACAGAATTAAAGATCGGTGTCTTTTCCTCGAACAAAGTCCCGCCTTTCCCGGGTGTAACTCCCGCAACGACATTCGTTCCGTATTCTATCATTTGTTTCGTATGAAATGTACCTTCTGATCCTGTAATTCCCTGTACCACTACTTTCGATTTTTTATTAACTAATATGCTCATACAATATTTATCTGGTATTTAAATTATTTAGAGTAATTTATTATTTATCTTTGACAACTACGTTATTTTTAATTTTCCACTTACCATTTTTATCAGCAACGAGATTGTATGTTACCGTTATTTTGGATGATGTCTCTTTCTTTGAACCATCCTTAGTTACAGCATCGACTTTTTTCACCTTAACTTTAACTTTTGCATTATTTCCTTTTTGTGAAACTACCTTCGGCTCACTTAATACAATAAACTTCGTTGTGTTTTTATAATTTGATTTGAACCTCTGGAATGATGGGGAAAGCCATACCTCACTCGCATTTTTCATGTTTTTATCGAAACTACCGCTTTCATTGACTCCTCTTTTAATGTACTCAAGATAATCGGTGATAGCTGTCTTCGGATTATCAAGTCTCTTGTTTAATTCCTTTTCTTTCTCTGTTACTTTTTTTTCTTTTTTCTTTTCTTCTTCCTTAACCTTGGCACTATCTGTTAGCTCTTTTGTGGTATCGACTCCGAGTGAATCCCTCAGATTCAACGCTTCTTCCCTTGCGTTTAATTCTTCCTCTTTCAGTCTTAAGAATTCTTCCTTATCTTTTAGCTCTTTCTCTTTATCGGACGAAGTCTCATCCTGAGTTTTGAGTTCATCTTCGGTTTTATCACCGCATGAATTGAAATTTAAGACTATGAATAGAAGAAACAGAAAGGGTGTTAATTTTAAAATTCTCATTTTTTTATTGAATTTATTTATCAAAATAAATCTTTTGAAATACATATTCAATTGATTATAATTACTTAGAGGG
>CAYYJH010000097.1:0-9772 GCA_964472195.1 uncultured Ignavibacteriaceae bacterium
TCATCCTGCATACTTAATCGAAAACGGTTTTGCAGATTCTGTAATTTGTTTTATCTTAAGATTAATTATCTGCCGCAGGTGAAGGTAGTCATGCGTAAGCCAGGAGTTCAATAAATCTCCTGCGTATAACTTACTGTAGTTCGGATGCTCATGGAACGAATTCCAGTCGGGTGAAGAAAGCCGTAACAACCATGCGATTGATTTATTGCGTTCGTTAAGAAAATTTGCTATCGATTTATCTAAGTCTCGTTTGTTGTAATTCCTGTCCTTAACCCATGCTTCGGGATTATTCGGTTTCCATATTTCAACAGAGTGGTGAAGAACCATATCAAGCCGTTCACGGAAATCCGCAATTTCTTCATCGTACAGGTGATTAACAACTTCGAGTATAGACCACTCCTGTGCAGATGGTTTCCATTCGGATTGTTCTTGAGTAACATTTTTCAGAATCTGCTCGATAGCATAAGCACTATCGGACATTTGCTTTGTAAAATCTTTTAAGTTCATTTTATTTTTTTGTTTTATAAAGTTATACTTTTAAAACACCATCTTCAATAGCATGTTGTCGCCATTTTTCTGCTTTCTCTTTACCGGCTACACCGGCTTTTTCACCGGATGCAAAAATAACCTCATAGTATTGGTATTGATCGCGTTGCTTTGTTTCTACTGATTCCGGGTCGTTTGTTCGGGTACTATACTGCTCTGCACGCTCTTTGATTCCAATCAGCTGCTTATGAGCCATTATCGAGTCAATGATTTTAAATACGAACATGCAAAATGGTGCAGTCCAACCATCTGCATCTCCAGAGATACGCATTACTAACCTTGAACCATCGTTTTCGGATTTAAGGTGAATGTCCACTACCATTCTGGTTACTGAACCGAGGAATCGTTCTCCTCCTATCCACCAAACGAGACTTTCACCGGGTACTAAGTGACGAAGGTATCCAATTGCACTCGCATCCCCGAGTTGTGGGTCGGGTATCCATGAAACAATATGATTTGCGGA
The DNA here is from genome assembly GCA_964472195.1 of uncultured Ignavibacteriaceae bacterium. GTDB lineage: Bacteria > Bacteroidota > Ignavibacteria > Tepidaquicellales > Tepidaquicellaceae > BS750m-G4. The sequence continues at coordinate 1,010 of CAYYJH010000097.1, forward strand.
ATCCTTTCCACCGTTGTCTAATTTATCGATGCTGTAAAAACCCGCTCCTCTCCCAAGTTGTGCAAGCCAGTGCCATACTACATCTGCTGCAACATTTATTGAAACAGCTCTTGTCATAATTACACGGACTTTTGTACCCCCTTTGAGGAATTTATCTCCCGGCATTGAGGCACACTGCTCCTCATCCGTTGATCCCCAGCGAATCCCAAACTGAATAAAGATCATCAAAAGAACAAAGAGCACGATAATTAGAACTATTACGTAGATTAAAATTGTGGTAAACATTTTAGAGACTTATTTATTTTTTAAAACATTTATGTGATGTTAAAAATTATTTATCTTTTAGCTGTTCACCTTATCAATATTCAGTTCTCTTAAACGTGATAAAATAAATTCTTTCCTGTCTAAGAGACTCCTCTCAAGGTCTTTTATTAAAATTTTCCTGCTTGCTTTGTAATTTGAAAAACTTGCTTTACCGTTTAACATTTTTTTCTGCCATCGCCAGATTATCTTTGGAATTTCCTTTAAGACAAGTTTCCAAAAGAATAGAGGATATATTTTTCTAAATTGATTAAATTTTAAAAAATCATAGTCAAAATATTTCGAATACATTTCCCAGAATATATATGCGATTTCTTCTGAGGATAGGTTTTTTGTTTTAATATTAGTCTGAACGTTATCGTAGAAACATAAGTCATGCTTATTTGTAATTAGACCTTGCTCATTAAGATTGTCACGAAGTTTAGTACTAAGGTAGGGTGTTATTACTGAAAAAATCGGGTCGTCAATTTTCATTTTTTTTGCGAAGTGATAATTTTGCCAGATGGATTCCTTTGTATCTTCAGGAAGTCCAACTATGAAACCCCCTGCAACTATGATGTTATTCTTTTGTAGTAGTTTTATAGCGTGTATGGTATCAGTAGATGTTTTCTTATCTTTGGAAAGGAATTCAAGATGATTGGTCGATACGTTTTCTATTCCCATAAATACGAGTTTGAACCCGGCTCTTGCCATTTTGGAGACTAAGTTTTCATCGCATGCAATACCATGTACGCTTGCCTGAATAATGTAATCGATTTCGTTTAAACCGTTTTCAATAATAGCATCACAAACATTATGCATGTGTTTAATATTTATAAAAGCATTGTCGTCAACTATGAATATGAGTTCTGTTCCGTATGCTATAATACTTTTAATATCTTCAACAATTCGGTCTGTAGAATATTTACGGAAAGTTCTTCCATACATAGAAGGCATGCAGCAGAAATTGCAACTCATCGTACATCCTCTTGATGTCTCAATGACATCTGTTCTTTTTCCGAAGGTAAAATACTTATTAGTTAATCTAATACTGCGATTAGGAAATTTGATTTGATTCAAATCTAAGATTTCACCGCATGGATTATGAATATACTTACCGTCCTGTTTGTATGTGAGGTTTTCTACATCATTGAATTTATTATTTCCCTGACAAAGTACTTTTACTAAATTGTTAAATGCTGTCTCACCCTCACCTCTTATGACGAAATCAATTAAGTTAAAGTATTGATTAGAAAAAATGAAATCGTAATCTGTTGTAACGTGATAACCCCCTACAATCGTAATAATTTTGGTGTTTATCTCTTTAATAATTTTACAAATCTCTACAGCAGTTTGAAATTGAAAACTCATTGCAGTCAGACCGACAATATCCGGTTTGAAGCTCTTTAGTAATTTGACAACATATTTTCTGATATTAGAACGAACTGTAACTAAATCAACGATAGCTATGTTATCAATTAAATCCTTGTCAAGGTTTCCTGCAATTGAACATAGTCCAAGATTAGGCATTCTGCTCATGCGGTCAAATCCGAATGTAGTATTAGGCATTGATAAAAGCAGGATTCTCTTTTTCAACTTATCTATCACTAATAACGTAAATTATAGTATGATTTTTAAAATTTATTAAAAGATATTTAAATCAGAATTTACAAGTCAGTATACAAAGATAAATTTAATTTTTTCGCTTACTATTGTCAATATTATACCAGAATAAAACCAGATTGTATAATGATCAGATATCAATTTCTTAAAGCCTGTGAATATACTTAATATTGAATTGTTTTAAAAAATTAATAACAATAAATTTTTTGATGGTTAAAAATTTTAACATAATCAACGATTTAATTGATAAAAGCAAGAAAATTGTATTAACTACACATTTAATACCGGATGGTGATGCTATAGGAAGCGTCCTTGCTATGTCAGAATATCTAACAGCAAAAGGTAAAGAAGCAGTAATAATTAATCACTCACCAACTCCTGATAATTACTCCTTTCTTGATTCACAAAAACAAATTAGGATTTTTAGAGATAATGAAGAAGAGAATATCACTCTTATTAATAATGCTGACTTGATTTTTATTTTAGATACGAATGAACTCTCGAGAGTTAAGTCTTTAGAAAAGCACATAAAAAATTCAGGAGCAAAGAAGATTTGTATTGACCATCATATGGGATTGAATGGAAATAATTTTGATGTTATTGTCTCGGATACGTCAGTACCCGCAACAGCAGAAATACTCTACGATTACTTTCATAAAAATAATCCTGGTTTTATTGATAAGAAAATTGCAGAATACCTTTACGTTGGAATCATGACAGATACAGGTTCTTTCAGATACCCGAGAACAACGGAAAAAACTTTTTTAGTCTGTGCCGATCTCATAAAAAGGGGTGTTGATCCCGTAATGATTTATGAAAAGATATACTGCAATATTAGTATTTCAAAAGTAAAACTGTTAGCGAGATTTATCGAAAGTTTAACAATGCATTATGATAATAAACTTGTAATAGGTATTATAACCGAGCAAGATTTTAAGGAGTTTAATGCTGATGTTCAGCATGTTGAAGGGTTCTCAACTTTTATAATGAATATCAAAAACGTAGTTGCAGGAATTGTGATAGTAGAGTTACCTAAAAGTATTAAATTATCCTTAAGGTCAAAAGGTGATATTAAAATGAATGAGTTTGCCAAAGAGTTTAATGGCGGTGGTCATGTGAATGCTGCTGGAGTCTCACTTGAAAAACAGGATGTTTATAAAGTGAAAAAGAATTTGATAGAAAGTATTAAGAATTATATTAATTAAAAAAGAGAAAAAATGAATTTAAAATTTGCAAAGAAGAAAACAGATTTATCGAATGTTGATGCATATCTTTTTCTGTGTTACAAGGATAATAAGCTTCTAAAGAATGGACTAAAACAAATAGAAAAGTTTCTTTCTATAGAAATTAATAGGGTTAGTCTGGAGGATTTTGAAGGAAAAGAAAACCAGGTTGAATTGGTATATGCAAAGAACAAAAGAATTATTTTGTGCGGTATTGGATTGGAAAAAGAAATTACCCCTGAAAAGATAAGACAGGCGTGTGCCTCTGGAATCAAAGTTGCAGATAAATGTAAAGTTTCAAAGGTTGCCGTTGATATTTTTGATACTCGTGACTCTAAATATTCGTTTAAAGAAATTATCATAGCTCAAGCCGAAAGCTGCGTACTTGCATTATATAATTACGACAAATATAAAACAGAGAAAGATAAAAATGGAACAATAATAAATGATATTCTTTTCTTCAGCCAGCATAGTATGTCAGGTAAGAATTTCAAAGAGATAAAGGATGGATTAAAAATTGGTGGGATATTAGCCGAATCGACAAATTTAGCGAGAGACCTTGGTAATGAACCTGCCAGTATCGCATACCCGGATTTTTTAGCGAAGAAAGTTTTAGAAAGAGGGAAAAAATGTGGATACGGTGTAAAGGTTTTCAAAGAGAATGACATTAAGAGATTGAAGATGGGGTGTGTTCTTGCAGTTGCGAGGGGGAGTGAGCATGAACCCCGTTTTGTAGTAATGAAATATAATGGAAATTCAAAAAGTAAACCTATCGTTCTGGTTGGAAAAGGAGTTACATTCGATTCTGGTGGAATAAATATTAAACCCACTGCGGGAATGGAAATGATGAAAATGGATATGTGCGGTGCTGCTGCTGTGATTGGAGCGTTTGATGCAATTTCCCGATTGAAATTGAAAGTTAATGTTGTAGGATTAATTCCACTTGTCGAAAATATGCCGGGTGGAAACGCCTTGAAACCGGGTGATATTATTAAATCTTATTCGGGTAAGACAGTCGAAGTTAAAAATACAGATGCAGAGGGGAGGCTAATTCTTGCTGATGCATTAGCCTATGCCTCAGAATTTCATCCCAGGTATGTCGTGGATATAGCAACTTTAACAGGAGCAGCTATAATTTCACTTGGACATTTAGCAATTGCAACAGTTGGAAATAATCCTGAATTAACTAACAAAATAATTGAATCGGGTATCCAAACTCATGAGAGAGTTTGGGAACTTCCGCTTTGGGATGAGTATGTGCAGCTTATGGAATCAGAAAACGCTGACGTTAGTAATACAGGACCTTCAAAGCAAGCCGGAACTATATTAGGCGGTGCTTTCTTGAAAAATTTTATAAGTGATTATACATGGTCGCATTTGGACATAGCAGGTACAGCAATCAGCAACTCTGTGAAGGAATATATTCCAAAGCACGCAACAGGTGTTGGAGTAAGACTGCTAACTCAACTTGTGATGAATGAGATTAAAAAATAAATAATCAGTGACACAACAAAGGATTTCGCCTATGTCACAAGGAATCCGTTCTTTGTAAATAGAATATGTTTAAATATAATCTATATTTCATAATTGTTTTTATTTTTTTTGCGCTGGCAACATCGGCGAATCTTTCTTCAAGCATTGTATCGTCAGAAAATACGGATAGTTTTAAGCTTGGTAATGAAGTCTTGCTAAATGAAAGGGATGAGATAATACAGAATCAAAGGTTAGCATTAATTACGAACAGTAGTGGTGCATTGTCAGATGGAAGGTCTTTCGTTGATGCATTATTAGATAAAGACGATATAAATATTGTTAAAGTTTTTACTCCTGAGCATGGTTTCAGAATAGATGACCTGGATGTCAATCATACAGATAAAATCACAGGCCTTAAAATCAAAACTTTATACGGTAAGAATAAAAAACCAACTCGAAATGATCTGGCTAATGTAGATATCTTGATTTATGATATACAGGATGTCGGTGCGAGGTTCTATACATTCATAAACACAATGTACTATTGTATGGAAACCGCATATTCAAACGATAAGAAGATGATAGTTTGCGATAGACCGATGATTGGGAATCCTTCATATTTAGATGGCTTTATGCTGGATGAGGATGTTAAATCATTCGTTGGACTTTTAGATATCCCCGTAGCATATGGTATGACTTGCGGGGAGCTTGCAAATTTCATAAATGGTGAATATTTTGACGGAGCTCTTGATCTGGAAATTATTAAGATGAAAAATTATAATCGAGATATTGATTATGATTCAATAAATTTGTTTTGGATAAAACCTTCACCGAGTATGTATTTCCCTTCGACCGCTGTGGTGTATCCCGGGACTTGTTTTCTTGAGGGAACAAATTTTTCTGAAGGGAGGGGAACGGATAAACCATTTGAGTACATCGGGTCACCTTACTGCGAAGCGTCTTTGTTAAAAGCAGAATTGGATAGTTATGGTTTTCAGGGTGTAGAGTTTGAAGAAATTTCATTTATTCCCACTAATATCAAAAGCCCTTCTAATCCTCCGAAGTATGTAGATAAAGTCTGTGAAGGGATTTATGTCAAGGTTATAGATAAAAAACTATTCGAACCCGTAAAAGTAGGAATTGCTGTGCTTGTAAGCCTGTATAAATTATTTCCGGATTTTAAATTTAGGAAAGATAACTATATCGATAAGCTTGCTGGCACTCGTGATTTAAGAAAAATGATAAATAAAAATTTTACTGTGGGAGAAATTACAAATTATTATCAATACGACCTAAATGAATTTAATACATTAAGGGAGAAATACTTATTGTATTAATTTGATTCTTATAATTGTTATACAACTTTATACAGCCCGTCTTTAAGACGGGCTTTTTTTATGAAAATAACACTTGACAAAAGGAATAAAATAGTATATTTTTGTTGTAGTGTAAGCTACGACACTATTGCAATAAATTAAGCTTACACTATTTTGTTCTAATTTTATAGATTAATTTTCAAATACTATAAGCTACACTGCGGGCAAAACTCCCGCATTGACACTTTTCTCCAATCGAGATTCCTGCCGATAGGGGTTTTACCCAACTTACTACTGATGTTATATCAATTACGAATTGATTAACTAACCTCTGGGAAAACGTATGGATTTCTTAAAAAATATTTTTTAAAATCGGAGAAAACCATGTTAAAGTCTAAGATTAATCCCGATTTATCGGGGAAACACACAAAATTAATTTTCACCTTTATATTATTCATCTTACTTTCTACAAATCTTTTTGCACAGGTAACACAGGAGTGGGTTTCAAGATTTGACTATTATTGGAAATATGATTGTGCTAACTCGATTGCAGTAGATAATATAGGAAATGTGTATGTAACTGGAGAGGGTTGGGCAATTTCTAAAAGTGAATTGGGACGGGTGTGGTTACCCAAGTGGGATTTCCAATTCTACATCACAGTAAAATATAATCCTTCAGGTGTTCAGCAGTGGTACAAAATATATGGTACTAGTCATAATGCAGCTTATGCAATTGCAGTCGATGATTTTGGAAATGCGTATGTAACAGGTAATGGAGGCACGATAAAATATAACACCAATGGAGTTCAGCAATGGCATAAACCGTATGGTGAAATAGATATAGCAGTGGATGGACAGGGGAATGTGTATGTAACAAGCCATGGGGGTGTGGGAGTTTATATCACAGTAAAATTCAATTCTGATGGAGATACGCTGTGGTTACGAAGATATGACGGACAAGGAATAGGAACTGGAGGTAATTATCCATATGCAATAGCAGTGGATGAACAGGGGAATGTGTATGTGACAGGTGGAAGTAATCGCACTCAAGGATATACTTATGATTATGCTACAATAAAATACAATTCCTCAGGAGTTCAGCAATGGGTTCAGAGATATGAAAACAGTTACCAAGGTGAATCTAAAGCTTATGCAATAGCAGTGGATGATTCTGGAAATGTTTATGTGACTGGAGGGAGTATGGGGATTCCTGGTGTTACTAACGGAGAATATGCCACAATAAAATACAATTCAAACGGAGATTCATTGTGGGTATCAAGATATAACAGAACAATGGGTCATGAAAGAGCGAGTTCAATAGCAGTTGATGATTCGGGAAATGTGTATGTAACAGGTAATGCAGGAACGATTAAGTATAATAAATTAGGAATTCAGCAGTGGATTGACTTTAATGGTATGAATGGTAATAATATAGTAGTAGATGATTGGGGATATATTTATGTAACAGTTTCGAGTGGTGGAGATTACAAAACTATTAAATATAATCCCTATGGAATAAAAAGATGGATTAAAACATATAATGGACCAGGAAATGGTAGTGATGTGGTAAATTCAATAGTTTTAGATAGTTTAGGTAATGTGTATGTAACTGGTAAAAGTTGGGGAGGAGCTTCCACTGAATATGATTATGCCACAATAAAATATTCACAACCACCACCTGCACCTCTGAATGCTTTTAATTTGTTGTCACCGCCAAATGGAATTCAGATAAAAACATCTCCGGATAACGATACACTTGTTCACATTAAATGGACACGTGCCGGAGGTTGGCCGACATATAAATGGAAATTTGGTTCACCGACTATTGCAAATCCGTTGATAACGTTTGTAGCAAACAATTCGGGTTACGATTCCTTGCTTTCAATTACAAAAGGCAGTCTGGATTCAGTTCTTGAAAGTCACGGAGTGCAGACGGGTGATTCAATAGCAGGTGAATGGGCTGTATGGGCATATAATGATTATCATGGTGTTTGTGATTCATTAAAATCAGCACAGACCTGGGGTATGACGTTGAAAAGAATGGCTAGTTCAGTACGCTTTTACGATCCGTTTACGTTCGGATCAGGTAAATGGATAATTACAAATAACGGCGGCGACTGTAATTGGGCGATATTTTCTGCACCTTATCCACATCCTTTCTCATTACCTCCTTCATCTTTGAGTCCGGTCTTTGCTGCGTATACTAAATATCCTATTATTAATACGGCGAAAACAACTGCAACATTAGCAAATAATATTAACTGTATAGGTTTTGAAAATATCATACTCGAGTTTGACAACGATTGGAAAGCAGGGTATGCTGGAGTTAATAATAAGGATTCTGCAATTGTGGAAGCGAGTTATAATGGGGGGACAACCTGGACCCCGATAATCTCATGGGGCTTAACCTCTGTAAGAAATACGCATGAAATTAAATCTCTTCCCGGTGCGGCTAATATTCCTAATCTCAAGATAAGGTTCAGAACCATACAAAATTTATACGGATACAGATGGTCTTGGTGGGCGGTTGATAATGTGAATATAAGGAGTGGCCTTGGGATTCCTCCCCTTGTTTCACCTCTGAACGGAGCATTATTAGTTGAAACAAATCCATTACTAGACTGGGATAGTGTTGCAAATGCAGTAAGTTACCGGGTTCAGGTATCTTCAGATTCATTATTCACGAGCACGGTTTATGATAGTAGTAATATTCCGCTTTCAGAATTTCAGATACCAAACAATGGACTGAATATCAATACAACCTATTACTGGAGAGTAAATGCAACAAACATTATGGGTACTAGTCCCTGGTCTACAATTTTTCATTT
>CAYYJH010000098.1:0-9625 GCA_964472195.1 uncultured Ignavibacteriaceae bacterium
TGATTAACATCTGACACAACAAAAAAATATAGTTTCATAAGCTATTTGTATAGTACGTGTCAGTTCTGTAAGACCTGACACAACAATAATATATTAATTCATCATTACAAACCATCCACCACCTGGAACACACTATCCAAAACAGTCCCATCTACCCATTTGATTATTGCCACAACCTTTTTCTTATTCACATTTGGTTTCTGCGGTTCCCCGCAAATCTGGTATACCTCTTTCTGAATATCTTTAATCGATTTAATCGGAAGCCCGGAATTTTTTACAGCGTAAATTAAATCTTTTCTTCCGGGATTAATGGCTATTCCCCTCTCCGTTATGATTACATCTATTAATTCACCGGGTCCGCACAAGGTAGTTACTTCCTTTACTATTACCGGGATACGGTCCCGAAACGAAGGCACTGCGAGAATTGTGCATTTAGAGAACAAGCAATTTTGCCAACCGCCTATACCATGAAGCAGATAACCATCCGAATGCGTAACAACATTCGCATTAAAATTAATATCAACTTCTGTTGCCCCTAAAACTGCTGCATCAACCATCGAAGCAAAATTCCCTTTTCCATGGAAGTTGTAACTTGTAAAGGGACTTGTGTTAATGTGATTCGGGTTATCTCTCATAGAACGTACTCCATCTAAATCGAAGGTCTGTCCATCTAAAATGTAATCAGCATAACCTTCTTCTAACATATCAACTAAATATTTTGTACTGCCTCCCCTTATAAACCTCGCTTTTATTTTTTTCTCTTTCATCCTTTCGTGTAAATACACAGCGAATGCAAGATTAGTACCTCCTGCACCAGCCTGAAAAGAAAATCCTTCCTTCATTATCCCGGCTTCTTCGATGAACCGGGCAACATACTCTGCAATGAGAAGCCTGTCCGGGCTTTTAGTAACCTGAGTTGTCCCCGACACAATCTTTGTTGGATCCCCTATCGAATCGACTTCGACAACAAAATCAACATTGTTCCCCTGAATTTGCCATGGAATACAAGGAAAAGGAATTAAATTATCAGTAATTGCTATCACTCTATCCGCATATTCGGAGTCAGCTAATGCAAAACCAAGCAATCCGCAAGCAGCAGGTCCCGTCACACCGTTCGCATTACCAAATGGATCAGCAGTGGGTGCAGAAATTACAGCAATATCGATATGAACTTCACCATCCTGAACAGATTGGTACCTGCCACCATGCGACCTTAAAACACCCATACCTTTCATTTTTCCCAGGGATGTAAATCTTCCCAGGGGTCCATTCATGCTTCCCTCTATATGATGGATCGTTCCATCTTCTAAATATTTTATTAAATGTTTATGACAAGGGAAGGAAGCACTCGGAAACCAACGAATGTTTTTAATGCCCATCGATTTGATAGTATCGAATAATAAATTTGTCATTGCGTCGCCATCCCGCAAATGGTGGTGAGTTGATATTGTCATACCATTTTTAATTCCGCACTTTTTCAATGCCTCTCGAAGATTCTTTACTACTTTGTTACCATCAGCAGGATAATCGGCACAACTTCGTACAGGTGGTTTTGCTTTGAATCCTTTTGGTTTGTATTTTCCAATTCCTTTGTATGGAATTTGCTTTAGCCCGTTTACTGTAGCAGGAACTAATCTACCGGCAGCATTTTTTACTAATTTCATATTACTCAAAATAAAATTTGAACGATTTAATTTAATTTAATCAACAGTAATCCTTGTCTTAAAGAATTTCTTTTCTCCAATTCTTTTTTATAAGATTGTTCAATAACGCAAGATGTATAACCCTCTGTGCTCTTTTTACAACGGGTGCATCGATCATCTTACTTCCTAACGAAACAACACCAAGACCTTTCTCTTCAGCTTTCTCAAATGCAACTACAATTCTCTTCGCTTTCTTAATTTCTTTTTCGGAAGGGACAAAAGAATCATTAACTACTTTAATCTGTCTCGGATGAATACAACCCTTCCCTTCAAACCCGAGACCTTTTGCTTCTATCACACTTTTCCTTAAACCTTCCATATCGCTTACATCAGAAAATACTGTATCAATAGGTTGAATACCAGCTGCCTTAGCTGCATTCACAACCTTGCTCCTTGCAACGTAACTTTCTCTCCCTTCCGGTGTTCTTTCAACTCCTATATCTGCAGTATAATCTTCCAATCCGACTGCTAAGGCACAATTATTCTGAGACGCCGATGCAATTTCATAAGATTTAATAACTCCCAGAGCACTTTCGATGATTGGCATAAAAAATATATCATACTCAATCTTGTTTTCAAGTTTTAGCAGTTCTACCTCTGTCTCTACTTGCTCGACCTGTTCGGCAGATTCACATTTAGGAATAAGAACTACGTGAACATTATGCGGTATAACATATTTCAGATCATCGAGACCGGCTGGCAGTTGATTAATACGTACCATTCTTTCAGCACCGTAGAAATTTACACTCCTCAACGCATTTCTAACGATTAACTGTGCTGCATCCTTCTCCGTATGTGATACACTATCTTCCAGGTCAAGTATTATACCATCCGGTTTATGCAATCCAGCGTTTACAAAAAATTTCGGCTCATTGCCTGGAAGATATAAACGGCTTCTCCTCAGTCTATCTTTTGCTGTTCTATAGACATTAACTCTGAGAAATTCGGACAAATATTCTTTCCTGATATCCGGAAATAATCTTTTCACAGCTAATTCGAATCGTGCTTGAATCGTAAACGGTAATGCACCTCCATCTTCGAAAATAATGTGGGCATTCTTTAAATCAAAAAATTTAGACATCTTTAACAATAAATCTCTTATACTTTTTCCAAACATAGATTCAACTTTACTTTCAATCTCCAGTTTTATTCCCCCGGATGATTTTGGTAATATTTCCACTCTACAATCCGACCTGACATCGAATTTTTCTTTACTTTTAGCTTTTCCCATTATTTAAAAATTAATTGTTGAACAATTTATACCATTATACTATTAACTCAGTCATAAAATCCCTTGCCTTCAACTCATCACAGTTAAATATTACATCTTTTATGTTTTTCTGCTTTTCTTCATTTAACAATGAACTCGATAGTGCGTTAAATTTGTTTTCTATATCTTCGTTTGTCATTGGTTCTCGCGGATCTCCTTTTGGATATTCTAAATATTCAGAAAACTCTTTTCCATCTTTTGTTTTTATTACTACCTTAGACGGCTGCTTAGCAGGGAACATCTTTTCGAACTCCACCGATGCTTCTCCTTTAATCTTATCGATCACCTCCCAGACCCTTGGGTCTTTTAACTTTTCTTTGGAAAAAGTATTTGTAGTTATTTTATGGTCAACTAATGCCGCTGCAATACAATACGGTAAAGAATGGTCTGCTGTCTCCCTCGATTCCGGTCTATACTTATGTGGATCAAAAAGAATATCACATGCACGTGCAATCGTCGTTATTGTTACAGAATCAATTTGATCGTAACTAATATTATTATTAACAACAACCTTAAGAGCTGCTGTTATATGAGTATGTGTCAAAGCTTCTGTTGGAAATGCTTTCATACTGCATTCGAGAATTTTAAATTTATCTCCCAAACCCCCCAAAAGTTTTTCCTGATTCCAATCAGGTCCGAAGACATCCATCAGCCCCTCTTTCCCTTCAAAGACCTGCTCAGTTCCGGAATAACCCATTTGAGCCATGAGTGCTGCAAACACTCCCGTCTGGACAGCCATAGGATCAACGGTGTTTTTCATCATTGTTAGCTTACCCGCAGTCGGACAACCGATCGTGTAGTTATGTGCTCCGTTAATACCAATTGCGTTAACCATCTGGTCTTCATTCAAGCCTAATAATTTTCCCGCAACAATAGGTGAAACGAATTGAGTTATCGTTGCGTGATGCCATTTGCGTTCACGAACTCCCGGTACCGCAAATTCACACATCCGCTGTTCAAATTCATAAGCTAACACGATTGCTACAATTACATCTTTCATAGACAGGTTTGCTGACTCTCCAACGGATAACGCAGCAGGAATTAAATCAGAAGGATGCGATGGATCCTCTTTCCAGTAAATATCATTGAAATCCAGTGCTCTTACCATCAATGAATTTACAAGTGTTGCATTAACCGCAGGTATTTTATCTCCGAATCCAATCAATGTTGCTTCTTCTTTTCCACTCATTGTCATATAAATATCTCTCAGTATGTTAACATCTTTTGTATGGTATCCACCGTATGCACAACCAACCGAATCATAAAGATATCTTTTTACTTCATTAACAACCTCTGCCGGTAAGTCTTCGTATTTGAGTTTTAACGCAAACTCAGCTATTTGACGTGATATTGATTTTTCCATATTATTCATACTTAAATTTAAAATTCAATTAAAATATTTCGATTATAAATTCTCTTTCACCCAGTTTTCAAGTCCACCAGTAATTATCAACTCTTGAGCAGCTGAACCTACAGGACTGAACGAATATTCATCACCATTTACAGTTATTTTGGAGTTCTTGAAATCCAGCTTCGCATTCAATTTTGTCAAAACAGTAAGATTCTCAGAACCAAAGTCTTTTTTCAATTTATCAACGAGTTCGGGTATTTCTATCACTAAATAGCCATTATTCAGGGCGTTTCTTAAATAAGTTGCACTGAATGAACCAGCAATTACAAGTTGTATACCCTTATATTTTAACGACGTTGCCGCCTGCTCTCTTGAACTTCCCGAACCGAAGTTGTAACCACCGACTAAAATATCACCTTTCTTAACCATGTCCTTAAATTCAGGATCATAATTTTCCATCACTACTCCAGCCTGGTCTTCAGGAGTGAACTCATCTATATATGTATACTTTCCTGGATATATTCCGTCAGTATTCAAATTATCCTGATGGCAAAAAACCAGGTCACCTTCTACTATTTCCGGAAATCCTTTCAGAATTTTTACTTCTTTTTTCTCACTTACCTCTTTCTTTTTTATTTGAATAGAAGCAGTAATATCCGATGGCTCACCTTCCCAATCGTAGTCAATTTTCCCAGATACAGCAGATGAAGCAACAACATATGGTGAAGCAAGGTATGCCTTTGCTGAAGGTGAACCCATCCTCCCCTTGAAATTCCTGTTCGTTGCTGATATTCCAACTTCATTATCCTCTAGAAGTCCTGCTCCTAAGCCAATACAGGGTCCGCATCCCGGAGGAAGTGGAATAGCTCCTGCATCCAATAAAGCTTTCCAGTCACCGTTTTGTTCACTCTTTTCCTGAACCTCACTCGATGCTGCTGCTACATAAAATTCAACGCCTTCAGCAACCTTTTTCCCTTTTATAACTTTTGCTGCTTCTGCAATATCGTCTACCCTGCTGTTCACACACGAAACAAGATAAGCTTTGTTAATTTTTACATTTTGCTTTTTAATATCAAAAATTGAGGTCATGTCTTTAACAGTATTAGGACCTGATACATAAGGGACAACTGTTTCTAAATTCAATGTTAATATTTTCGAATAAAAAGCATCTTCATCCGGTTTAAGAGTATCCATCTCTTTTTTTAGTCTCAAGATATTCTCGTTATTCATCCTCGGATGAACGCCATTCCCATCAGCATCTGAAAGAACTCCAGCGAGTCCCCTCTTTTCAATAAAATCAGCTCTCTGCTTTAACCAATCAATTGTAACATCATCTATAGGAAATACGCCAGCTAATGCTCCCCACTCAGTTGTCATGTTTGCTATCGTCAGTCTTTGATCGATTCCAATTTGATTAATTCCATCTCCATCAAATTCTATAGCATGATTCAACACTTCATCTTTATTAAAAAATCCACACAATGTTATAATTACATCTTTCCCGGTAACTCCAGGTCGTAGCTTCCCTGTCAATACCACTCTTGCCACTGGAGGAATTTGCCACCATGTTCTCCCGGTTGCCCATATCGCAGCCGCATCGGTTCTTACGATAGGTGTCCCGAGAACACCAAGTCCGCCATACATATTCGAATGGCTGTCCGATGCAACAACCATAGTTCCGGGCCAGGCATAACCTTCTTCACACATGATCTGATGTCCGATTCCCCGACCGGCTGGATAAAAATCTGCACCCATCGAGTTTGAGAATTCCTCGATCTTTTTATACTTAGCTAAATTCTTCTCGCTCGTATCCTGTATGTTATGGTCTAAAGTATGAACTACCTGGCGGGGATTTGCCAACTTGTGAGCACCGATGCTTTTGAACTTCGGTATAACAGCACCGGTATTATCATGCGTCATAACGTATGCAGGACGAATCAATATAAAATCACCGCTCTTAACTTTTTGATCTTTATCAATTCTAACTGCATACTTTTGAGCAATTTTTTCAATTATGTTTTGAACCATGAAAATTCCTCATAAAAATTTATAAATTATATTGTTACTTCAGACCTGAACGGATCGAAACTTACAAAATCAGCATGATTCACAATAATAGATTCGACCGTTCGCTTGCCAAGGTCACCTTCCTTCGAATGAGTTCCGATTATATGCTGTATTTCAGGTGTGAGATCAAATTTTGCTGCGATAGCAAGACCGCTAAACGGATGTCTCACTAATTTACCTGCCGAGCTTGTTTTCAATTTACCGTTAATTATTTCATATTCAAGAAGCTTGCCGATATCTATCAGTATTGCTCCGGCAATCAGTGTATCCATATCAATCTTAATTTCATCTCCGAAATTCTTTTTCATTATATTCGCCATTTCTACAGCGAGTTGAACGCAAGTTCTTTTATGATTCATAAAAGAGATTTTACAATCCTTGATCAAGAGTGAAAAGGGAATTTTCTCGAGGTCTTCAAGTGTGAGAACACTATTTTCAATTGCATAAATCCATGCTTTAGTTACATTTTCCCTTAACTTTTCATCTCTTATCCAGTTTATTTCAGGCCATATTTCTAAAATTTTTTCTTTCATTTTTATACTTAATTAATTTTTAAGAAAGTAATAACAAAATATAAATATTTATTGGAGAAAAAAATTGAAACCTCTATTCAAAAAAATAAACATAAAAATATTCAAATATTTACAACATATTCAATCATATCTTTGAAGCAACAGCTTCAGCCATGTCTAGTGATGTATTATCACCACCCATATCATACGTTCTCACTTTTCCTTCTTTTATAACTTCTGCAACTGCGGTTTCAAGTGAATCACCCTTATCTTTTTCTCCTAACCAATCGAGCATCATTTTAACTGCGAGTATAGTAGCGATAGGATTTACTTTATACAAGCCAGCATATTTCGGAGCAGAGCCATGTGACGGTTCGAATACTGCAAGGTCTTTTCCAATATTACCGGAACATCCAAAACCAAGACCACCAACTAGCTGTGCAGAAAGGTCTGATATTACATCGCCATATAAGTTCGGTGCAACCATTACATCATAACTTAAAGGATTTTTTAACAGCCACATTGTCATCGCATCGATGTTTGCATCATCTAACTCAATACCCGGGAATTCTTTTGCAACATCCTTCGCAATTTCCAGGAATAAACCGTCTGTCGCTCGAACTACGTTTGCCTTATGCACAACCGTTACTTTTTTACGATTGAATTTCTTAGCGTAATCAAATGCTGCCCTGATAATCCTTTCGGAACCATGATGCGTATTTATTTTACACGAGATTGCATACTGGTCATTCGGTACTTCCTTGAACTTTGCGAATGGTTTCGACAACTCTGTTAGTACATCCGATAACTTTTCAGGGACAGGATTAAACTCAACCCCGGAATATAAATCCTCAGTGTTTTCACGAAAGATTACAAGATCTATTGTGTCCTTATAATTGAGAGGATTTCCCGGATACGCTTTACAGGGACGAAGACAGATATACAAATCGAACAACTGTCTCATCCTAACTATCGGTGACCTGTAAAGCAGGTTTTGATTTTGAAGTTCGGGAATTAATTCTGCTGCTGCAGCTTTAACGGGTTTGGAAGTAATTGCTCCGAACAACGCTGCATCAACATTTTTTAATAACTCTACAGTTCTTTCAGGAAATGCTTCGCCTTCTTTACACCAGAATTCCCAACCGATATCACCATGAATATATTCTGCTTCGAGACCAATTTTATCGAGAACGATTTTAGCAGCATCTAAAACATCGATTCCGCAACCGTCACCCGGCAGCCAGGCTATTTTATATTTCGCCATAAGTACTCCTTGATTTTTAGGTTTTGAATGAATACAAAATTACTCAAACCTTTTATATCTCTCAATGAATATATTTATGTTTCTGTCGATTTTAAAATACTAATTCTTTAATATTTGTATTTAATATTTTTACACAGAGATTTTAATCCCTCTCGAATATCATTTCTAATTTTGGTATTTTGCTTGATTCACAAATCCTAAAATATAAACGAATGAATACACAGGACTATATAAAGATCGAAGAGCAATACGGAGCTCATAATTATCTTCCTTTAGATGTAGTAATAAATAAAGCTGAAGGAGTCTGGGTATGGGACGTCGAAGGAAATAAATATCTTGATTGCCTTGCAGCATACTCCGCTGTTAACCAGGGTCACTGCAACCCAAGAATTATAAAAGCAATGAAAGAGCAGGCAGATAAAGTCACATTAACATCCCGTGCTTTCAGGAATGACCAGCTTCCTCTTTTATGTGAAGAATTATGCAGACTTACAGGGTATGAAATGATGCTCCCGATGAATTCAGGCTCCGAAGCTGTCGAAACGGCTATCAAGGCTTCACGTAAATGGGGCTACAAAAATAAAAATGTCCGGGAAAACTCAGCAGAGATCATTGCATGTGAAAACAATTTTGCAGGAAGAACAATTACTGTCATTAGTTTTTCAACAGAAGAACAATATAAAGATGGCTTCGGACCATTGACACCGGGTTTCAAGACTATTCCTTACAATGATGCGGAAGCTTTGGAAAAAGCAATAACACCAAACACAGTCGCTTTCATTGTAGAACCGATACAGGGAGAAGGTGGTGTTATAATTCCATCGGAAGGATACTTAAAGGAGGCATATAAGATTTGCAAAAAGAATAACGTATTATTTATAGCGGATGAGATACAATCAGGACTTGGAAGAAGCGGAAAGTTATTTGCTTTTGAATACGATGGTATTAAACCCGATTTAGTAACAGTTGGTAAAGCACTTTCCGGAGGATGTTATCCTGTTTCTGCGGTATTATCGAGCAAAGAAGTACTCGGTGTTTTTAGCCCGGGTGATCATGGCTCTACCTTCGGCGGCAACCCGCTTGGCGCAGCAATCGCAAGAGAGAGTATTAAGGTTTTGACTGAAGAAAAATTAATTGATAATTCTTACGAGCTTGGTAAATATTTTATGGATAGGTTACGTGAAATAAAATCTCCTCATATTCATGAAATAAGAGGAAAAGGTTTATTCATCGGGGTTGAATTGAATGATAATGCAAACGGTGCAAGAAGGTTTTGCGAAGCATTGATGAAAAAAGGAATACTTAGTAAAGAGACACATGTAAATGTAATTCGCTTTGCACCACCGCTTGTCATTACAAAGGAAGAAATAGACTGGGCACTGGAAAGAATAGAAGAAGTTATAATGATGGATTGAATTTTATTTTAGATTGAAAGGTTGTAGCAGAATTAGTTAAATT
>CAYYJH010000099.1:0-4271 GCA_964472195.1 uncultured Ignavibacteriaceae bacterium
CTTTTGGGCAGTATAAATTGCAAGGGAAATATTGTTCGTCACAAGCTTTTACCGGGAGTTGTTTCACATTTATTGATGATAGCACATTTACATATTTAGGTGTAACCTGTCTGATAGATTCAAAGGGTCAAGGAAAATATAAGATTTATGATAATTTTATAGAATTCTCGTTTATAAGTACAGATAGTATTGTGGAAAACACTTCATTTGTTTCTGATACAGCATGTGATTCAAAAGACAGTGTGATTTTCTATTTTTACATTCAAGACGGGGATGATGAACCGATGTCTTTTACTGAAATAAAGCTTAGAAATACATTTGATATAGATACTAACTTAGTAGCAGATTCATTAGGAAAAGCTGAAATATCATTAAAGAAATCAGCTGATACAGTAAATGCTATTATTTCATTTATTGGATATGAACTACACTTTATTAGACTTATACCATTGAATTGCAAGAATATAACAGTAAATTTGACGGAATATTCTTCATGGGATATTAGAGGTGGAGTAAAGTGGAAATATAAAATAACTGAAATGAGTAGAGAAAAACTTATTTTAATGGACGAAGATAAGAAACAAGAAGTTTTTATAAAAAGTAAATAAGTTTTTTTTCGTTTTTGATGATAAGCATCAAACAAGCTTTGTCATCCGAACCCTAGTTTTACCCCTTCATAATTTTACCATACAAATTCACGCCTATTTTTTTTATTATTAGCATTAAAAAATTGTAATACATGAAAATAGGAGATTACGAAGTTCATTCAGTACAGACAGGATTATTCAAGCTCGACGGGGGGGCGATGTTCGGAGTCGTTCCCAGGAATCTCTGGGAAAAGACAAACCCTGCTGATGAGCAAAACAGGATTGAGATGTGTGCAAGGGCATTGCTCTTAGACAGCGGGAAAAAGAAGGTCCTGATAGATACGGGAATTGGAAATAAGATGTCGGAAAAGCTGAATAAGATATACGACGTAGATTATACAAAGTACACATTGGAGAGCTCTCTGAAAGAGCTCGGCTACACAACGGAAGATATTACGGATGTTATCGTTTCACATCTTCACTTCGACCACGCAGGAGGAAATACGTATTATGATGAAGACAGGCAATTGAATACGACATTTCCGAATGCAGTGTACCATGTACAAAAAGGACAGTACGAGTGGGCATTAAGTCCGTCGGACAGGGACAGGGCGAGTTACTTCCCCGAGAATTACAAGATTCTTGAAGAGAAAAAAGTATTGAACCTGATAAACGGTGAGCATAAATTCGACGAGTGCATTACTTTGCTGCCTGTGAACGGTCATACAAAAGATATGCAGTTAATAAAGGTTTCCGATGGATATAACACGCTGCTTTACATGGCAGACCTTATACCGACTGCAGGGCATATTCCTGTACCTTTCATTATGGGATATGACCTTTTTCCATTAACAACTCTTGAAGAAAAGAAAAAGTTTTTAAAAGACATAACCGAAAATAAATGGACGGTGTTTTTTGAGCATGACCCGTACAACGAGTGTGCTACTGTAGGGCTCGGAGCAAAAGGCTACCAAACGGAAGAAAGCTTTTCGGTTTCTGAAAGATAAACCTGATAACCAATTAAATTTATATAAATGAACTTTCCTTTAGCTGACCAGATTATAATTGTAGTTTATATACTGGGCGTAGCTGCATTCGGAATTTATTATTCTGGAAAGCAGAAGACGCTGAACGATTACTTTCTTGGCTCGAAACAAATCCCGTGGTGGGCTTCGTGCTTTTCTGTAGTTGCAACTGAAACAAGCACACTGACATTTATAAGCATTCCAGGTTTAGCTTATATCACGAACATGAATTTCCTTCAGCTTGCTGTGGGCTTTCTGATTGGAAGGATTATAGTTGCGTTTATATTCATCCCACGATATTATGCGGGAAACATGGAAACAGCTTATGAATTTCTCGGAAACAGGTTTGGGAATCCAATGAGGAAGTATTCTTCTGTAACTTTTATCTTTCTCAGGATATTTGCAGATGGTGTGAGGTTATTCACGACAGCAATTCCTATTAAGTTGATAACGGGATTAAGTTATTTTGAAAGTATTTTGATAATTGGTGTCATAACGGTTGTTTATTCTTACATAGGCGGGATAAAAGCTGTAATATGGACGGATGTGGTTCAGATGATAATTTATTTTGTGGGGGCAGCTGCGACTATAATTGTTATATATCAATTGCTTCCGAATGGCTGGTCGGATGTTGTTCATTATGCTTCGACTGATAATAAGTTCCAGGTGTTTAATTTTGCTTTTGCTGATTCATTCGGGAAATTCTTTACGGGAGGTTATAATGCAGTTGGCGGAATAATTGGAGGAGCTTTCCTTGCAATGGCTTCTCACGGAACAGACCAGATGATCGTGCAGAGGCTTTTAACGTGTAAAGACAAAAAATCATCTCAGAAAGCGGTAATAGGAAGCGGTATAATTGTTTTATTTCAGTTTGCTATCTTTCTGTTGATAGGTGTTATGCTATATGCACTTTATGAAGGTGTTGATTATAATACATTAGTAGTCGGTGACCATATATTGACAAAACCCGATGAGATATTTCCAAAATTTATTATACAAAATTTGCCGATTGGGTTAGCGGGACTTGTTGTCGCAGGACTTTTAGCCGCTTCGATGTCAACGTTGTCTTCAACATTTAATTCACTGGCAGCGACAACAATGCTTGATTTATTTAAGAGAAAGAGAACTCCAGAGTCTTCACAAAGTGACCTTAAGTATTCAAGACTTGCAACATTATTCTGGGCTGTCGTGATAATCGGTACGGCTATGTTATTCCAGAGTGAAACAAACCCGGCGGTTGATTATGCATTAAAAATACAGTCTATGATATACGGCGGACTGCTTGGTGTGTTCTTGCTCGGAGTAGCATATAAAGGAGCGAAATTAAGCGATGCGGTGATATCTTATTCTGTTTCTATATTCGTATTAGTACTTTTATTTATACTTCCTAAATTCTATATTATACCAGCGTTGAATCTCACCTGGTTTACATTGTTTGGAGTTATTATTGTATTTATTATTTCAACAATATGTGTCAATATTAGGAAAATATTTAGTTGATGTTTATATTTATGCTCTAATGATAAATTTATGAATTAAAACAACAAAACTTTTTATTTAAAATAAACAATTATGGAAACCGGCAGACCATCAAGAGAGCAATTAGAAAATTATTTTAAAAACAGCAGGAAATATTTCGATGATATTGCGAAACATTATATGAATGTTGACAAGGAATATTATGATAAATACATCGCACCCTTTTACAGCTCACCTTTCGGAGCAGTGAGCAGCGGCGCTGCTAAAAAAGCTGTTTCTGCTATGATTCTTGCAGTAGCTTTATTAGCTGTGGGTATTGGTGCTGTTGTTTTCTTCTTAACACAGTATAGTACTCAGGACAGTACTCAGGATAGTAAAGTTGTTCAGGAAGAAACAATCCCTGCTGAGGAGAAACCAGACTTCGAATATAAAACTAATTATGAAAGGGGAATATATTTCTATGAGCGTGAAAATTATAAATCTGCGAAGAAGTATTTTAAAAGGGTAGAAGAATCTGATTCGGAATATAAGGAGGCTCAAAAATATCTCAAGAAAATAAAAATGATCGAGCGGAAGAATAATATGAAAGATGATAGGAATGCAAAGCAGCGAAAGTTAAATAAACCAAATTAATTTAATTCTCTGCATGTTAGATATTTCTTCGGAATACTTCGGAATTATTTTAATCTGGTTATTTTTATTGTTAATTACATATCCATACCCTTATTATAAAAGCAAACTCCACCCTTACTTTCTGTATTTAGTATTTTCGATATTTCTTGTCTTATTTCTTGCCCCTATCTACGTATGGTTTTTGAGTTTTCCGTATGAATTTACAGTAACATTTACTTCAGTAGCATTTGTGATATACGCAGTGGTTTATTTCGTAATAAATAGTAAAAGGAAGAAATCAAAGACTGATTAGATTGTTTTTCACGTCTGTCCAAGATAAATTTTTTAATAATAGGTCTAAACATTTAAACAACCCAAATTAGCTTTAGTCAAATTAAATCCCCTAACCCTCTTCTCTTTGTAAGAGAAGGGGGAACTAAAAGGGGATGAGTTAATTTACAGTGATTATTCTAATCGTTTAGTATGTACTTTGATATGATTTTATAAGTTGGAGCTCCGGAGGATACAATCTTATTGTGAAAGTCTTTTAAAGAATATTTCCCATTAT
>CAYYJH010000099.1:4371-9552 GCA_964472195.1 uncultured Ignavibacteriaceae bacterium
ACCGTAACCCTGGTCAATCATCATTTCTTCTGTATAATGTGCCCATCCTTCTGTATAGCTGTAACACATAAATATTTTTGCTATTTTCGAAGCATGTAAATTAGAATTTAGGAAGTGAGTATAATGTCCAGGGAATGCTTCATGTATCGATATTAGTTTTAATGTTGGATAGTTGAAGAGTGTCATCCATTCTTTTCTTGCTTTTTCATCGAAAGATTTATCGGGCAGACTAACGAAGTAGAATGATTCATCTGATTTTTCGAATGGACCTGCCGTAGACATAGCTGCGAAACCTATTTTCATATAATGCGGCATCTCTTTAACAATACAATTAAGATTTTCCGGTATACTGATTAAATCTTTTTCCCTGATGTATTCTATCAGTTCATGAAGAGTATTATTGGTTTCAGTGATGAGATTGTTTTCTGTCGGATGATTGTTATGAAAATCATCATTGTCGTATTCATCACCCTCAATTTCTTTTAACTGCTTTTTCAATCTTGAGAGTTCTTCTTCGCCAAGTTTTTTTAATTCGGGTATCGGAATATCAATATGCTCTTTTATCCGTAACATCTTTGCAAATTTCTTTTCACCTAATCTAAAATCATCATTTGCTTTAGGTATTAGAACATCATCGATGTATTTTATAAAATCATTGAATGCTTTTACAGTTGTAATACAAACCTCTTTGTATTCAGTTACAAGTTTTTCATTAACCTCTCTTTTGTTAATTTCATCCATAATCTCGTTTTCAAAGAAATTCTTATAACCTGATGCGAATTGCTTTGCATATTTGCAAAATATTTTCGGTACAACAGTATCTAAGTTAATCTTTGCGTTTTCAATTACGCATGGAATTTCTTTCATAATACTGATGATAGAAGCAAGTCTATCTACGAAGGGTGCATATTCTCTGTCGAGATAATTACTCATATTAATGAACATCAGTGCATACGTAATCGGGTTTCGTTTATATGCTTGAATTTCGTCATAGTCAAAAAAATCTGATTCTAAAGACCATTTTATCAAATCGTAATCAAACATGTTTTCTTGGGTAAGGTATTCGTATTTTATTTCCAATAATTCATTGTAAAGTGATTCGAATAATAATCTTTCTTTTTTAATTCCTGATAACGATGTATCACTCATTTTTCCATCATATTCATGAAGTCCCAACGTGACGGCGTGAGTGGGGGAATATTTTAAATATTCTTTAAAAAATTTTTCAGAGTAATCTTTGAACTGTTTGTTTGTTTCTTCTTTCATTATTTATTCACATTTAAATTTCGGAATATTCACCTAAGTTTAACACATCAATCTTGTTTTTAACTCTTGAACTTTTGCCAATAAGTGATTCAGTCAATGTTGAATTTTCAATAACACAGTCTTCACTTATAATACTGTTTGATATATTACAGTTTTTTAAAACGCAGTTATCGTTTATTGTTGCGTAAGGTCCAATAATACAATTTTCAAACTTTACGTTTTTACCGATAAAAACAGGTTCTTTAACAAGGGTGCCTTTTAATTTATATTTTTTATTTCTTTTATTAAGAATGTATCTGTTAGTCTCAAGTATTGTTTCAGGTTTTCCACAGTCTAACCATCCATTAACGTTGAATGTTTTCATCTTTTCATTTTCATTTATCATTTTTTCGAGAGCATCCGTTAATTGATATTCACCTTTGCTTTTGATTTTATTGTCTATAATGTATTTGAGCGAATCGAATAATAGTTTCGAATCTTTAAGGTAGTAAAGCCCGACAATTGCTTCGTTCGATGGAGATACCTTAGCGGAAGCTGGCTTTTCTATAAATTTCTTTATAAAACCATTTTTATCTTTTTCAACAACGCCAAACCTTCTCGGGTCATCGACTTTTTTAACTCCAATTACGGAATATTTATTGTCACACATTTTTTTTAAATCCACATCGAATAAAGTATCGCCCAGGATAATGAGAACATCCTCTTTTGTATCGGAGGGGAAATTTCCCTTTGCACAATAGATTGCGTGTCCTAAACCATGAGCTTTTTCCTGAACTACGAATTCAAACTTGAATTTAAAAGTATTATTTATATAATCCTCTATTCTATCTCCAAGGAATCCTGTAACGAAAATTATCGAGGAAGATATTCTATCTTTAATTAATTGGTCGACTATGTAAAAAATCATCGGATGCCCGGCAACATTCAAAAGAACTTTAGGATTTGTAAGTGTGTGAGGTCTTAGTCTTTTCCCAAAACCGGCAACCGGAATTATTACTTTCACTTATTTAATAAATTTATAATTTTAGAAGGGAATTTTGTTATAACTTCATTGAGTTTCGATATGTTTTTTCCACCAGCGGTTGCAAGATGAGGTCGTCCGCCGCCGCCGCCACCTAGTTCTTTAGCTGTTTCGGAGATTAATTTTCCCGCATGGAGGTTTCTATCTTTAATTAAGTTATCGCTGACTGTACAAACTAAATTAATTTTATCGTTTAATACTACTGCTATTAGTCCGACTCCATTCTTAAGTTTTCTATAAAGTCCGTCCCCGAGTTCTTTAAGCTCGTCTATATTATTAAGTACCATCGTATCTGCTACAATTTTAACATCGTTTATAATTGGAGATTTTTCAATTATTATATCAAGCTGTTTAAAAACTTTCTGAAGGTTTTGTTTTAGCAATTCTTTTTCTGTCTGTTTCTTTTCTTCCAAATATTTCTCACGGACTACATACAATGATTTTATAGTCTCATCAAGGTGAGTAATATACTTTTTCATAGAATCAGCATCTCTGAAATCAGTACCTTGAAAATCTTTCTTAAAATTAGCCAATCCATTTTTGAATTTATCAGTGTATTTAGAAGGAAGATCTGAGATAATATTTTCAATACCAGATGTTTTTTCATTTATTAAATTGATGATACCTTCACCCGTTCTCGCAAAAATTCTTCGTACTCCAGAAGAAATGCTTTCCTCCTTTACGATCTTGAACAAACCAATATCATTTGTAGAAGTAACATGAGTACCTCCGCAAAATTCTATACTATACTTATCGTCGACAATGACGACTCTAACTTTATCTCCATATTTCTCCCCGAAGAATTTTTTAACATTTGGAATCTTGTTCGCATCTTCTATAGTTATATCTTCTAAAGTTTTTATAGTAATATTTTCTTGAATTTTATTATTTACAATATTTTCGATTTCCTCGAGTTGTTTTGATTCGACTTTTTGAAAATGAGGAAAATCGAACCTTAAATATTCATCACTTACAAGTGATCCCATTTGTTTTACATGATTGCCGAGAACTTGTCTTAGAGCTTCGTGTAATATATGAGTTGCTGTATGATTACGCTGAATAGCGCGACGTCTCCTATAATCTACTTTTGCGATAATGGATTTATCCAACTCTGGAATTTCAGTATCATCCGGTGTTCTGACAAGAACTGAATACTTATTGGGAACGTCTAATACCTCTAATTCAATTTCGTTATTTGCAATAATTTTTCCAACATCACTTATTTGTCCACCGGCTTCTGAGTAAAATGGATTTTTTGTTAATATTAATATATTTTCGGATGGTTTCTTTAGCTCGAACTGTTTAACGATTTTGGTTCCTATTCCTTTTTCCGAAATTTCCCATGGATTATAAACTCGATTTTTTCCAATATCTTTTTCATCAAATACAAAATCTTTTGTATCAGAGTATGCAAAGTGTTCTTTCCGGTCTTTTCTCGCACGTTCTTTTTGCATTTTCATTTCTTCTTCGAACTTTTTCATATCTACTGTATAACCATGTTCTTTTGCCATAACCTGAGTTAAGTCTAAAGGAAACCCATACGTATCGTAAAGTTTAAATGCATCTTCACCCGGAAAAATCTTTTCTTTATTCTTTCCTAACTTCAATATAACTTCATAAAATAATTCTATTCCTCTATCGAGAGTGACGCTAAAACTTTCTTCTTCAGCTCTGATAACTTCTTTGACAAAATCCCTATTTTCATCAAGTTCAGGAAATATATCCTTGAAGTTGTCAACAACAAGATCGACTAACCTATATAGCAATGGTTTTTTGTAATTGAGTTTTCTCGATAATCTTGAAGCCCTTCTCAGGATTCTTCTTAAAACATAACCTCTCCCTTCGTTGGATGGAATTGCTCCATCGCTTATTGCGAACTCTAAAGCTCTTATATGATCTGCAATAGAATTAATTGAGGATAGATTTTCACCTTCATATTTTTTCCCGGTTATTTCGCATATCCTGGAAATTATCGGTTGAAAAATATCAGTTCCATAATTTGATGTTTTCCTTTGAAGAACTCTCACAACTCTTTCGAAACCCATTCCGGTATCTACATGTTTCTTTGGTAATGTAGTCAGATTACCGTTACTATCTCGATTGTATTGTATAAAAACTAGGTTCCAAATTTCTATTACATCTTCAAGTCCTGCATTAATATCTTTTGATTTACACCCATCTTTTGTTAAGTCGTAATGAATTTCCGAACATGGACCACACGGACCGGTATCACCCATTTCCCAAAAATTATCTTTCTCATCGAATTTTAGAACGTGAGATGGGTCAATATCAGTTTCGTTCTTCCATAAATTAAATGCTTCATCATCGGTATCATAAACAGTTGCCCAGAGTCTGTCTTTTGACAATTTCCAGACTTCAGTTAACAATTCCCAAGCCCATTTAATGGCTTCTTTTTTATAGTAATCCCCGAAAGACCAGTTGCCTAGCATTTCGAAAAAAGTATGATGGTAACCATCGACTCCAACCTCTTCAAGGTCGTTATGCTTGCCACCGGCTCTTATGCATTTTTGTGTATTTGCACATCGGCTGTATTCCCTTGTTCCTGTTCCAAGGAATACATCTTTAAATTGATTCATTCCAGCGTTTGCAAAAAGCAATGTTGGGTCATCATAGGGAACTACAGATGAGGATGGTACAATTTTATGTTCTTTCTCTTTAAAAAATTCTAAGAATGATTGCCTAATTTCTTTTGATGTCAACAAATTAATATAAAAATTAAAATAATTTACAAAAGTAAAATATACGAATATAAATTGAAATGTAATTGATTGTTATTAACAATGAAATGAAATGGGTTTTAGAGTCTAAATTTTTATTATTTTAGATTACTTACATAATATCAGTATACAAAAATGTATTTTTTCTAAAAAAAT
>CAYYJH010000100.1:0-9021 GCA_964472195.1 uncultured Ignavibacteriaceae bacterium
AGTAAGTTTGGAAGGTCAGTCTGTTTCATTTTTTTTGTGTTGCGTCAGGTCTTCCCCCAAAGGGGCAGGCTAACCTGACGCGTGTCAGATCTGCCTGTTGCAGACAGGTGAAGAACATCTGACACAATATTAAAACACCTTTTTTCTTTTGAAGAATAAACTCCTGTTTTTTGATTTCACAATCACTGGAAAGTCACGAATCATTCCGTGACTTTTATTAAATCTTTAACTTTGTATCATACTTCCCATTCCAGAGGATATATAATTTTAGTTTATTCACTTTTACTATTATTGAACAGTTTTAATCTTCTCACAAGCATCTCTGAAAAACTCCTTTGACCAGAGTTCAAGAGATGACGGATTCTTCAAAAGATTCACAACATCCTTTCTTGCATTAGTGAAATCTATTGTTTTAATCCTATCCTTAAGTTTTTTCTTCAATATTTGTTTAGATAAAGATTCATTTGCTTTAAGGTGTCCTGTCTGTTTCATCCTACTTTCAAGATGTTTCAAACCAACAGGTACGTCCCTACCAACATACCATACAAGGTCATACCAATCGCGTCCTTTCACTCTCTTTCCCCAGGAACGACATAATATTGCATGCATTTTTCCGGCAAAAAGGTGCGGTAGAGTATAGGTATTAACGGAAAAAGGTATGGGATGGTAAAGATATTTGGCTTCTGTTCGGAAATCACCTGGTGGGGCTTTATCAACCTCCAGTTTTATTTTGATTAACTTTCCAGAATGTATCCTCTTCTCAATAAAATCAGGAATATCTATAACAATCATGTTTTTCAGAGTTCCTGCTTTGATGAAGGCAGAGTCAATATTTGTTTTATACTTCTTTTCTTTCTTTTCAGTTGTTACAGAAAAACCAAAACTCTTCAATTCATCTTCGACTGCTTTACAGTAATCTACAAGAGAAAAACTCTTATCATATTTTAAAAGTGAAAAATCCAGGTCTTCAGAAAACCTATCAAGTCCATATAATATTCTTAAAGCAGAACCGCCGTAAAATGCAGCTCTCTCAAAAAATTTCGACCGCCAGAATCCAAGCAGGGCTATCTCCTGGATAATTTCCTTTAGAGCATTTTCATAATCATTTATGCTATGGCAATTATATCGATCAAGCATCACTTTAACCGCTTCATTCATTTCATACTCTTCAAAAGTTTATAAAAAAGTTTTACATTATGTCCATAGAGTCCCTCTATTTTCTTAACTTTCTTCAGATTGAAATCTCTGATATCCTTTACTTCCATTCTTAAGTCTTCAATAAGGTACTTCTCTAATTGCATTTCATTAACCATCCTATCCGAAAAATAGATCATATCTGAAACCGCCTTTTCCTTTGTTGCGATAATAATTGAATGATATTTATCCACCTCAAAAAGAGTTATCCCATAAGAATATAAAGAGGGATTAATATAGCTATATGAAAAAATCCCTATCGGAGTATTGAATAATTTTTTTCTCTTGTTCGTTACACTCGTAACTGTCTCCACGCGTTCAGGAATCAGACCATAAAAAGAAAGTGCATACTCAAGAGAAATATAAGATGGACCATAGATAAGATTCGCCAGGGTTTCCTTTGAGTATGGTTGCCGTGCCAGTTCTGGACCAAATACATAAAGTCCTTTCTTTACACGAATTATTTCACCCTTCTTCAATAGATTATTTATCTTAACACGTGGATTTTTATATTCGCTAAGAGTATGTTTAAAAAAATTATAATCAAACTCTTCGCTTAAGGTTGAATTTCTTAAATTTAGAAGCATACTTACCTCCAGTATGTTAGTAATATACTAACATACTGGCTGTTTGTCAAGGCATCATTTCCTGTTAGAATTGAATGAAAATATTACTAAAGTTACGACGAGAATGCCTTTACAAAAAGGAGTATAAAACAAGGGATATAAATCTTATGATGTTCGAAAAACTCCCCGAACCTTTGAATGTGAAGGTTAAGATAAGATACAAAGACGAGGGAGCACCGGCAGTAATCGAGCAAACAGATGACAATCATATGAAAGTAATTTTTAACAATCCAAAGAAATCTATTACCCCCGGACAGTCCGCTGTTTTTTATTTAGGAGATGATGTTGTGGGAGGCGGGATAATTGATAAAGTTTATAAGTAAGTTTGGAAGGTCAGTCTGTTTCATTGTGTCATTACCGAATGTTTTTATCGGTAATCCAATGATAAAAGAAACAGATTCCTGCTTGAAACTTGTGGAAACAACGAAATACAAGATTATTAAAGGGTATCTACAACAGCTTTCTTCTGCAAGTAGAATTTAAGATTTGAATCCCTGTGGTGATAATATAATCGTTTCTACAACCTCTTATCTGTCCTATACAGAAAATTCCTTATAATTTTATCTTTTGTTTCGACAAGCTCTTTCGGTGTTCCATGAAAATAAATTTTCCCTTCATGAATCAAAGCAACCATATCTGCTACATCATAAACACTAAAAATATCGTGCGTCACAACGATAGATGTTACTTTCAGCTTTTCAGCTAAATCTGTTATCAAGTCATCGATTGCGTCAGCCATAACCGGGTCAAGACCTGTAGTTGGCTCATCATAAAGAATATACTCGGGATTTGTCGCAAGCGAACGTGCGAGCGAAACTCTCTTTTTCATTCCACCGGAGAGGTCGGCAGGTCTCATATTCTGAGTACCGGGTAAACCTACAAGCTCAAGTTTTTGTTCAACCACCTTCTCAATTTCATCGAGTGTCATATTTGTATTTTCTTTTAATGCAAGCCCAACGTTCTCATCTACAGAGAGCGAATCGAACAACGCCGAACCCTGGAAAAGGAACCCGAACTTCGCTCTTAATTTGTAAATCTCCTTTTGTTTCATTTTCACAATATCCCTGCCCTCTATAAATACTTCACCGCTATCCGGTTTCATAATCCCGATTATATGTTTCAGGAGAACTGATTTTCCGCAGCCGCTTCTTCCTATTATGACAGTCGTTTTTCCTTTCGGGATAATAAGATCGACTCCCTTTAATACTTCTTTATCCTCAAAACTTTTATGAAGGTCTTTTATATCGATCAATTAATACAATAATTTAATTTTAGATTAGATTTAAAGTAGCGTAATTCAATTTTAAAATAAATTAATTAATAAAACTTTAAACAAATTAATAATCCACAAGTTTTAAAAACTTATTGTGTCAAATTATAGTTGAGATGAAATGTTAAATTAAGAAGAATAAATATTATTTACTACTTTCAGAGGAGTAATATTTCTATATTATGCAATTCTTTTTTTGACTAATAAGTATTTTTATCAAATAAAAATTAATTTTTAAAAATAACGTATTAATATACATGAAATTCATTAGACACTTCCTTTTCATTATTTTTCTAAATTCTTTCCTCCTTATTCTTATAAACTCCTCATCCGCACAACGTGGATACGGAAATATACAGGGTTCTGTTATTGATTATGAAAATAACGACCCAATCGAATCCGCAGCGGTTTCATTATACAGACTGAAAGATTCGACTTTTACGTTTGGAAAAGAAACGGATAAAAAAGGTGAATTTGTTTTTACAGATGTTCCTTTTGGACGATATTACATGGAAGTTAATATGGTTGGATACAATACAGCTGTTGTAAAAGGAATTAAGCTCAATCCAAGAAACAAAGAAATAAATTTAGAAACAATAAAATTAAAATCAGGCATAACCGAAACTGAAGAAATCTTAGTCGAAGGTGAAAAAAGTTTTATAGAATTTCATCCGGATAAAAAAATATTTAATGTCGGGCAGGACCTCACAACTAAAACAGGTACAGCGACTGATGTGTTAAGCGAAATCCCATCTGTTACAGTAGATTCTGACGGTAACATAAGTCTGCGGGGAAGTGAAAATGTAAAAATATTAATTGACGGAAGACCTTTCGGTCTAGATGGACCCAATCGCTCAGAAATTTTAAAACAGATTCCTGCAAGTGAAATTGAAAGTATTGAATTGATAACCAACCCATCAGCAAAATATAATCCTGAGGGAACATCCGGAATTATTAATATTGTTCTCAAAAAAAATAAGGAGCAGGGTTATAACGGAAACCTATCATTAAATTTAGGAACTGGTGATAAATATACAGGGTCAGCTAATATCAATTTAAAAAATACAAAGTTCAACTTTTTCGCAAATTACAATTACCGACTCTATAACTCTGACCGTTCGAGCTCACATTTTAGAGAAAATTTTTCTAACAATTCAATTTCATTCACTGATCAGGATGAGTCTGGAAATTCAAGACGAAAATCACATTTTGTAAAAGCCGGTCTTGAATATAGTATTAACGAGAAGAACACAATCGGAATCTCATCTGTCTACAGCGATAGATCACGCAAGAGATTTGAGAACTCAGAGACAAAAGAGCTTGATAATCTCAATAACATTGTAACAAATTTTTGGAGATACAACGATGAGGATGAAGATGGTTACGAACTTGATTTCTCACTGACGTATTCGAGTAAGTTTAAAAATCCCAAGCAATTATTGACGGGTGAAGCTTCATATTCACGTTCGAATGAAGAGGAGAATTTAATATCCCGCCAAACTGATATAGTACCACAGAATAATACTCCGGATAAAGATAACGATTATGAGAAAGACATAACGGATGATATAAACATTCAATTTGATTATGTTCATCCATTTAGCAAGGAATCAAAACTTGAAACAGGTATTAGAAGCATCATACGAAAAAATGATAATGACTTTAGAACAGAATATTACGATTACAATCAAAATAAATTCATAAACGACACAAACCGAACCAACCAGTTCATTTACAAAGAATTTATAAATGCTATTTATGGATCATTCACTGGTAGTATTAGTAAATTCAAATACCAACTCGGTGTCAGGTTGGAACATACTAATACTAATGGTGAGCTCGTTACAACGAAAGAAACATTTAGCGATAAATATTTAAGCGTATTTCCGAGTGCAAGTGTTTCCCATAAATTTGGAACATCACAGGAATTACAGGTAAGCTACAGCAGGAGATTAAACAGACCGCGTTTGAGATTTCTGAATCCTTTCCCAAATTCATCCGACCCGCTGAACATTAGAAAAGGAAACCCTCAGCTCAAGCCTGAGTTTATCGATTCATACGAATTAAGTTATTTGTATTACATCAATTCATCTGTTGTGACTCCTACAATTTTTTTCAGAAAAACTCATGATGATATATCAAGAGTGAGAACATTAACCGACAGTAATGTTGCCTACCTGACATTTGAAAATTACGCGAGCTCAAAAACATACGGAGTTGAATTGCTATTGAATACACATATATTGAAATGGTGGAATACAAATTTAACTTTTAGTTACTTCAGAGCGGAAGTAGATGCAAGTAATATCGAGCAGGGTTTAGTAAACAATACATACTCATGGTCCGGAAGAGTTATGTCAAACATGCGTTTCCCAAATTTATTTGATTTACAGGTTTCTTATTTTTATTCAGGCGATAGAATTTCTGCACAGGGCGAGATTCAACCGTTTCAATCTTTAAATGTTGCTTTGAATAAAGACCTGTTTAATAAAAGAGCCAGTATCGGTTTAAACTTTCGTGATATATTAAATACACTAAAATTTAATATAGATCTCAAAGATCAAAATTATAAAGAAGTCGCAACTCATAAAAGAGAGACGAGAAACGCTTTTCTAATATTTACTTATAGGTTTGGTGAAAGCGAAAACTCTCGAGACAGGAAACGGAAACGAAACAATAATGGTGAGCAACCCGATGTTGACATAGACTTCTAATTTCTTAACGAAAACTGAAATATATGATTGCAGTTTTTGATTGCAGTTTATGAGCTTGAACATACTAATAAAAAAAATATAAATAAGATGTGCTATAAAACAATCACTTTTCTCACTGTATTCCTTCCATTATTTATTTTTCAAATAACTTCCTGCAAAGATAGTGAAAACCAGGTATTGAATTACTTCAATAACGTTGAACTGCAATATGAAGGACAGATACAAGAAGAAAACATAATAGCAGCAATGAATGATATTTTAAATCTTTCGGAAGAACAACTGAAGCTAAAAAGATATAAAGATTATTCAGGTTTGGAAAATCAATGGGATTTACCTACTTTGATTTACAAATACTTTGTGCCGGACAAAGAGAGCAAAACATTAGGGAATAACTTCTACAAGGACGTTAAGGCAAAAGAAGTACAGAAGCAAATAAAAAAGATGTTAGATCAGATAGATCAGTCAAATTATGAAGAGTAAAAGAGAAACTGAATTTGAAGTTACACAAAAGAAGAGATTGTAATACTTAAATCACAACCTCTTCTTTAGAAAATTCTTTTTTCTTTTTACTAATTCTTCTTTGGATGTTTCTCGTGATGTTGAGGTCCTAAATCAAATATGATACGCTGGTCTTCATTTAAAATCTTCCTGATTTCCTGGTGTTTTGCTGCTTGCTTTTTCATTAACAGTATATTAAGCTCACCAATTTCTTCAATAATACTATTAATTGCATTCATATCAGCTTCTTCATCTGTAGAAAGGGTTCTTAAATGAGCTTCTCTTTCCCCTATCTGATTCTTTATAGGCAATGCTTCTTTCATAAAGTTTATTTCTAATTCCTTAATTTTTTCTTTTTGCTCTTCTGTTAGATCCGGAATTTCAGGGAAATGTCCTGCCTGCTGCATTGGAGGTATCATCATATGTGGAGGTCCAAAATGCTCATTCTCTTGACCGGGAGGAGGTGGTGGTTTTTGTTCGTCATCCTGCTGTGCAAACGTACAGGTATTGAAGAGGATTATTGATAGTACAAAAAGAAGTGCTACGCTTTTTAACTGAAATATTTTCATGATTTTTAGATTAAATTATAATTAAAGTATTTATTATAAAAAGGCTCACATTTTTATTAAACCAACTTATGATTTTGACATATTACCTTGAAGGCGGAGGCGGCGGTCTATGTTCATCAGGACGAGATGTCTCCAGCATTTCATTAAATAATAATTTAAGTTTTTCTTGCTGCTCCGGTTGGCACACTGATTTTAATTCTAAAATATGTTCATTGTTTACCATCTCTAGTCCAGCTTGCATCATCCCGATTTCTTCACTTAGTTTCTGAATTTTTAAAGTGTCAGGTTTCTGTTGGAAAAGTTCATCGACTAGTAATCTCTTCCTCATGTGTATTTCCCGTGCAATATCTTTAGTACGAAGTGTGTGCTTCATACTGCTTATCTCGAAATGCTGCTTCTGATCAATAGAAAGTTTCAACTCTTCTTCCAGAAAATCTTCAGGACGTCTCTCCTTGTCTTCAATTAGATCGTGTTTTGCTATCGGAAAGATTGGTTTATTAATGACCATTGATAACCAAAAAGCAGAGAGTGTAAATAAATTTAATACAACCAAAACTATAATTGTCCATATGACAAATCTTTTGTTAGTAAAGTAATCCATGGTTATTGATTATTATTGAGATTCGTTAAAGTGTAATTAGATTGTTGAATAGAAAACTCTTTAGAAAGAGACTCAATATATTCTATGCGTTCTGATTTTTGTCCCGCTGAATTTTCGTAAATGAAAATTCCTGTTAATATGTTGAGAGTAATTATTAAAATCAAAAGAGCAGGTCGTAAGTAATCTCTAATATTAAATTTAAACTCAGATTGTTCTTGTGATTTCTCTTTACTTTCGATCCGTCCCATTAGCTTTGTATAAAAAAATGGTGAGCATTCAATCTTTTCTGTGTTATCAACACTTCTAAGTGTCTTTTCTATTTCTTCTTCAATTTTAAAATTCTTTTCCATTTTTCTCTATTCTATTTTTATGACGATAATTTAACATTAAACTTGCGAACATTTAATTTTTTACTGAATATTTTTATAGTAATCATAAAGTTTTACTTTTAAATTCTTTTTTGCTCGATGCATTAACGATTCTACAGCAGACAAACTTGTTTTCATAATCTCAGCTATTTCATTATTTTTAAATCCTTCAAACTTACTCAAAATAAATGCTATTTTTTGATTTTGTGGAAGTGTTTCTATAGTTTCCGTGAGGATCTGGATTCTTTCTTTATTTTCCAAAATAGTATGCGGGTTTGTCAATTCAGATTCTTGCACTTTTTCAATCGTTCTTTCAAATCCCAAAATATTTTGGAACTTTGCAAATCTTTTCTTGCGATTCTTTCTTCTGATAAAATCCAAAGATTTGTTAACTGAAATCCTGTACAACCAAGTGGAAATTTTAGCTTCACCTCGAAAATGGATAACTGAATTGTATACTTCAATGAACACTTCTTGCGTAATATCTTCGGCATCTTCTCTATTATGAACAAATCCGAAACAAA
Organism: uncultured Ignavibacteriaceae bacterium; assembly: GCA_964472195.1. GTDB lineage: Bacteria > Bacteroidota > Ignavibacteria > Tepidaquicellales > Tepidaquicellaceae > BS750m-G4. The sequence goes on from CAYYJH010000100.1 coordinate 8,365, forward strand.
GATTTATTACTTTGTTTTGGTATTCTTCAACTAATACTTTAAAAGCATTAGCATTTCCGTTTTTCAATTCATTTATTAACTCTTTATCCTTCACTATAACCTAATAAAGCCTTGTTTAAGAATTAGACGCTTTGATGAGAAAATTCTTGCACATATGTTATGCAAATTCTAAAATTTAGCATGAAAAAAAGCCCCGATTAAAATCGGGGCTTTTTATTTATGATCCTAAAAATCGAATCAATTTTTTATACTGGAAAAGAAATTATTTCTTTTCTTCTTTCTTCATATCTTTTGTGTCTACCTTCTTCATAATTCTTCTTTTCCTGTAAATTCTATACTTCTTCCAGGTGTTATGCCTCTTAGCATAATCTAACTTTTGCTTTGTATTCAAGGCAGGAATTCTTAATACTTGACCTGGATAAATCAAATTTGGATTCTTGATTGTTTTAGAAACTCTTGCCGGGGCTTTTACAACACCATCTTTATTTGCATCCCAGATAGCGGGCCAGAGTTTCATGTTACCGTAATGCTTCTTCATACCGGCAATCTTCGATAAACAATCGCCTTTAATTACAGTGTAAGTGCCGCCCTTTGGACCCCAAGCAGCTAATTTCTTTTTCATTGCTTGATACCTATCCCAGAACTCAGGTAAGCATT
>CAYYJH010000101.1:0-8841 GCA_964472195.1 uncultured Ignavibacteriaceae bacterium
AAAAAGCCCTTGAAAAAATATTCCAAGGGCTTCTTATCAAGGAGGTTATATGAGGATCATGAAAGCACTCTTATTGTTCAGATTGATTTATTTTGATCTTGTTTTTCTTTTGCCTTTTTTGTGTTTGTTGTCTCTATTCATCTTCATCTCTTCCCATGTTTTGAACTGCTCATCAGTGAGTATTAACTTAACATCATTCTTAAGATTATCCTTTCTCTCAGTTCTCATTTTCTGACATTCTTCATTAGTATATTTATCCTTGCTATCTTTGAAGTTCTTAACCTCTGTGAAGTGATCGAGAAAAATCTTTTGTAAAGAGGTCTGCTGTTCATCTGTTAGATTAAGTTTATTCTTCATCCTTTCAGAAATTTTCTGAGACATCTCTTCGGGTGATTTATTTTTGTCAAAACCTTTATGGTGTTTTTTATGTCCTTTGTTTTTTCGTTTATCAGGTTTATCCATTTTCTGTTTCTTGTGCTCTTCCATTTTCTGCTTTTGTTCATCAGTGAGATATACACTGATTTCATTTTGCAGTTTTTCTCTCTTTTCTTTTCGTTGTTTTCGGAAGTCTTCTTTTTGATAAGAATTGTTTTCTTCGTGCATTTTTTTCATGTCCTGCGCATGTGTTAACACAATTGGATAGATAGAATTGTATTGAGCGTCACTTAATTCAAGATTCGTTTTCATACGCTCCAATATTTTTTCAGCAATTTCCTCAGGAGTCTTGCTGAATTTTTCTTTGTTTTTTTTCTGAGCAATCGTGAAGTTAAAAGATATTGCTGAGATTAATAGAATTGTTATGATAAGTTTTAATTTAATCATGATCATTTAATTTATTTTAAAAAAATATTTTATTGTATATTTATAAAAATAAAAGCAACATCAGTTGGTCTTCTATTCTGATTTACGTTTCCGCTTTTTCTTATTCTTTCTGAATTTAAATTTTTCCATCTTATCTCGTCTTTTTTGCAGCCTTTCTTTTTGTTTATCTGTTAAGATTGGTTCTAACTCTACCCGCATTGAATCTAATATCGTAGAAAATTCTTCGAAATATTTATCTGTGATTTCAGAAGTTTTTTCTGCATACTTATCTATTATTGGATCGATTTGATTAAATTGGTCTTCATCAGGGTCGATTACTCTAAGCATTCTTTTCTTAAAGTGTTCTTTGGATATCCTCTTACCAGTTGGCAAATGACCGTCTCTTTTATCGCTAATAAAGAAGCTGCTAACTAATGCTCCAAAGATTAATCCAACGAGAAGAATAACTATACCTAAAAAGATTGGTTTCTTTAACATTTATTTTCTTAAAGATTACTTAATAATAAATTTGTAACGTTTTCAGGCGCTAAATAATCAGGTTCAGTAAAAAAATCAAACGGGAGTAAACCTTCGAGTATATACATACCCACGATAAATATTATTACAGCAGCGATTCCGGTAATTGCAATCCTGCTGAATACAAATGAAAAATTTTCAGGATTTAATACTCCGTTAATTTTTGATTTGTTAATATTGTCTATATTATTAATAACATCGTCAGCAAAATTCGGATATGCCCCAACCATTTTATCTGATTCAATAATATCATAAGTTTTTACAATCTCGTTGTATAATTTGGAACAGTTTTCGCAATTATCAAAGTGAACTTTCATATCCTTATCTAATGTTTCCGGTAAGGTCTTTTCAATGCACTCGATAATTCTATTTCTAACTTCTTTGCAATCCATTATATACGGTTTTGTTAATGTGACACTTTTTTAAAATAAAACTTGCGTTATAAATTTTCTTTATAATAATTGTATAATTTTACCTGAAGATTTTTCTTTGCTCTGAAGAGTAAAGATTCTACCGACGAAATTGATCTGTTCATTATTTCAGATATTTCTTTGTAGTTAAGATTTTCGTACTTGTTTAAGATAAAAGCTTTTCTCTGGTTCTTTGGAAGTTCATCGATTGCACCGTAAAGCACACGAGACCTTTCACGGTTTTCCATTTCAGCATCAGGTAAGGCAGTATTTGATTTAGATGACATCCGCTTATTACCATTACTGTATATTATATCAATATCACTCAAGTGTTTGTGTTTTTTATTATCACGTATAAAATTCAATGATTTATTAACGGCAATACGGTAAAGCCAGGTAGTGATTTTTGAATCACCGCGGAATTTCTTAACAGATCGGTAGGCTTCTATAAAAACTTCCTGTGCAACATCATGGGCATCATCTTCGTTGTGTAAAAAGCCTTTGCATGTATTCAACACAAGACTTTGGTGTTTATCAACCAAAATTCCGAACGCATGTCGGTCATCACTCTTTATCTTTTCAACCAATTCTTTATCATTCATCTGCAGATGTTTTCATGTAATTCTTTGGAAAAATATCTCTTTCCAATTATTTATATGACACTTTTTTATACCATAACTTGCGGGGAAAAAATTAATCTGATTGATTTTTATCTTTCACATGACTGCTCATTGCACTCAGACTAAAAAAATATTTTCCAATATTATTTCCTTTTGGAATTTCCGACTGGACCTCCCATTAAGATTGATATTGGTTTTAGCGGTGGGATGTTTTCAAATATAATTTTTATAGTTGCGGTTAATGGTACCGAAAGAAGCATGCCTACAATACCCCAAAGCCAACCCCAGAATATTAAAGCAACGAGTATTAGTAAAGCGCTCAAGTTAAGACTTTCTGACATCATCTTGGGTTCGATTACATTTCCCATTATATTTTGCACAACGATTAATACCACTAAGAGGATTACACTCGTTATTATATTGTCAAACTGAAGCAATGAAAAAAGTACAGGGAAGAGTGTTGCAATAAATGAACCAATATTAGGTATAAAATTCAATAAGAATGCAAGGAAACCCCAGAAGAGAGGAAACTCAACACCAAAGAGCCAGAGTATGAAACTAAATAGTGAACCTGTTATCAAACTGACAAGAAATTTTGTCGTAAGATATTTTCTTACTCTTGTATTTATATTGCTTATTACAGTTGATATCTTTTCAGCATTCTCTTCTGAAAAGGCTTTGAGTATTTTTTCTTTGAGACCACCGCAACCAGCAAGCATAAACATCATGAAAAGTAAAACCAGGGCGGCGTTGGTAAGAAAATTAATAAATGAATTAGCAATTCCTGTCGCAGCGTTCGAGATTGTAGCAAAAGGGATAACGTCAGTTAACTTTACATCTTCAATATTAATACCCGAAGATAGAGCAGTAGTCGTCACAAAATTTTCAACGCTCTTTGCCATACTCTGAAATTTAGCTTCATATTTAGGCAGGGCTTCTGCTACAGAGGCTGCACTCGAATATATTAGAAGAGATATCAGAAATATGACGATTGCAAACGTTAGTACCACAGTTATGAGTGATACAGCAGTTGGGACTTTTTTCTTTCTTAAAAACCTAACCATCGGATCAAAAATTATCGAAAACAAAACAGCAACGATGAATGGTAATAGAACTGACTGCAACGATAGAAGTGTTACACCGAGAATGAAGACGACTATAATTGCTAGAAGAATGATGATTATATTTTTTTTATCCATGATGTTAGATTTTAATGTATAATTTATTATTCAAAAGGATAGTAATAACCAAGATTATTAACGAAGGTGAGGGTGTGTTTTGTTATACACTTTAATATAAATTATCATAAACAGTGTATTGTTATAAAATATAGATTGACAGAAAAACTATTGCTCTTTTTGATTAAACGGTGGATCATATTTATCAATCCAAATTTTTTCCAGGTCTTCAGCATCTTTATCGTTAGCTGTCATGAACCATCTGTATTTTGATGCCTCTCCATTAACAATGACATCAACTTTTGATTTTATTTCCTTTTTTAATTTTCCGTTTTCTGACTTTCCTATATAAATGATATTATCCTTATCATCGATTAACATATACAAGCCTGGTTTATTGGGAGCTTTACGAATCTGTTTAGGATAATTAAGTGGATAAGGAGAATCTTTTAAAACTTTGATGTTTTTTTTGTCGTTGTAATTGAATCTCATTTTGTTCTGTATGTTTGGGTTAGGTTAGTGTTGACAATATAGAAATTAGATTGTGAATATTCAATTAAGTTTTTGAGAATAATGTAAAGATATTTTAAAATTAATTGAATGAGTGTATCTTAATAAGAAAGTCATTGGTTATTTGATGGGGGTTAGTTATATTAAAATTGATAATTCAAATATCTGCTTTAATTTTTTCCTGTTATTTTTTAATTAAGATTTTTATTTAATACTTATTTAATTGTTTTGAAAAGTCTTCATTTAATATACAGGTTCTCATTTCAATCATATAGGTTTTCATATCTTAAATCTTTTAATCCAGCATCCCTAAACGTTAATACAAATATTATCAATTATTAATTTTTGAAAATGATAATTCTATTAAATAGAGTTTTAGTATTTCAAACAATTATTATTTTAAATTTCTTATTTGGGTGCAAAACATCCAATGTAGACGATAACACTTATTGTTTTCTCACAGCTCCAATATTATACAACAATCCTTATTATGATGTTGTTGCAACGAACACACGTCCATTGCTGTCATTTTTCAATTCAGCAGGAGGGAGCGGTCAAAGGACATACACAATTCAAATATCAAGTGATTCATCGTTTCAGGACAGTACTATCTTGGAGTATAAAAATATTCCTGAACAGACTCGATATATCACAAGCAAAGTTGTTGAAGAAAAAGATGCTCTCGAAGATAATGAAAGATATTACTGGCGTGTCAGAGCAGTGGATGAAGATGGTAATATAAGTCCATGGGAAGTATCGCGGTTTTATCTTGATACAAGTTCGGATGACTCTTTTATGGATTTAGTGAGAGTACCGGTTAAAGGGGTTGAAGTCTCGAGTGGAGAAGACTCAAAGAACATTACCGATATATCCGATGTTGGTTTACAAACTTACTGGTCATCAGCACCTCCTGGTGATAGTGTTCAATGGGTGAAATTCGATCTTGGGCAAACACAAACTATCTCACGTATTTTTATGCTGTCCAATCCTACAAGAAATGAAGGCTGGTTAACAGATTTTATCTGGCAAAGAAGTCTGGATGGAAATAACTGGCTGGATATTCCAAATTCCGGGATATCAAACAATGATACGTATAGGAACATTATAGATGTAGAACCGCTTGAAGCCCGATTCTTAAGATTACTTATAAAGAAGTGGTATGGTTTCTCGCCTCAATTAAATGCTGTTATCTTGTATTCACCTGGAAAACCCTCTGTTCCCGAACCACCCGATGGAGACTACATTCTTGTAGTAGGTAATCAAATGAACGGTTATACTTTTACGGAACTCGCTGATTACATAGAAGGTGTGGGATTGGAACTGAAGACACTTACTGTTCCGCATTATGAAGTGTCGATGGAAATGATAAACGATCTTGCGAATAAACCTGTTGCAATTGTTTTAAGTGGAAACAATGCTGACTATCAAAATCTTCCTATGTTCGAATATAACGGTGAGTATGAAATTATTCGCGACTGTGAAATTCCTATTCTTGGAATATGCGCAGGTCATCAACTTTCGGTAATGGCTTACGGTTATACCTATGCAAGAAGTATGGGCTGGTCGGATATCACTGCAATTGATTTTGAAGAAGAAAAAACTCCGGATTCTATTCACATTATTAATCATTTGCCAATCTTTGATGGAATCCCGGATCCATTCGTTGCTGTTGAGATTCACGGCTGGTCGGTTGCTGTTGCTTCGGAAGTATTACCTCTCGTAGATTATGAAATATTAGCGATGTCGAGTTATGTGCAGGCTCATAAAAGTAAGAAGAAGATGTTGTATGGGGAACAATTCCACGCAGAAGTAATGGTTCCATATAACCAGGGGCACCCTTATTTAATCAACTTTCTAAAAATGGCAATTGAAAAGAAAAACACAAAATAATTTCATAATAATTTCAAATTCAAAGGAGAAAGTATGAAGAAAAATTCCACCTTAAAATTAGGAGTCTTTGCACTTGCAATGATGAATGTTGCCGCGGTGATGAGTCTTCGCGGCATTCCAATGATGGCTAAAGAAGGTCTTTCTATGATATTCTATTTATTATTCGCGTCACTATTATTTTTAGTGCCAGTGTCACTCGTTTCAGCTGAGTTAGCTACGGGCTGGCCTAAATCTGGAGGTGTTTACCGTTGGGTGAAAGAAGCATACGGGTCACGTTTGGGTTTCACAGCAATTTGGCTTCAGTGGATACAAAATGTAATATGGTATCCGACTGTATTAACTTTTGCTGCAGGAAGTCTCTCATATCTTTTTCTTGATCCTGAATTAGCATCGAATAAATATTTCAACCTTGCCGTTGTACTTGTTGTTTACTGGTCTGCAACTCTTGTAACATTCAAGGGAGCAAAAACTTCGGGTAAGTGGGCGTCAATAGGTGTTATTGGCGGTACGTTAATTCCCGGTGTAATAATTATATCTTTAGGTATAATTTGGTTACTCACAGGAAATCCTCTTGAGTTTCTAAACCAGGTGAGTGCAAAATCAATCAGCATCCTACCGGATTTGAGCAACTTTAGTAATATTTCTTTCTTAGCTGGGATTGTTTTATTGTTTGCAGGAATGGAAGTGGGTGCAGTTCACGTCATGGATTTGAATAATCCAAAGAAACAATTTCCGAAAGCTGTATTTCTTGCGATGTTCATTATTATAATTGTTTTTACTTTAGGCTCTTTGTCAGTAGCTGCAGTAATACCGGAAGCTAAGATAAGTCTGACCGCTGGAATTATGCAGGGGTTCGATGACCTGCTCACAAAGTTTAATATTCACTGGCTGCTGCCCGTCATGGGTTTTCTTGCGGCATTCGGCGCAGTTGGAGGTGTGCTTGCATGGATTGCAGGTCCGAGTAAAGGATTACTTGCTACTGCAAAAGACGGTGACCTTCCTCCTTTTATGGCACATACAAATAAAGCCGGTGTACAAACGCACATTCTTTTCATACAGGGTGGTATCGTTACTATAATTTCTTTAGTATACGTGGTTATGCCAAACGTTAACAGTGCTTTCTTTTTATTAACAGCATTGACAGCAATTTTATACCTTGTAATGTATGTCATGCTATATTCATCAGCAATAAAATTAAGATATACTCAACCCGATGTTGAACGTTCTTATAAAGTACCGGGTGGTAAGTTTGGTATGTGGATAATTGCCGGGATCGGTCTGTTAGCTGTTTTGTTTGCATTCTTTATTGGTTTTTTCCCGCCGGCTCAATTAACAGTAGGCAGCCCGACTTTTTACGTAGTGTTTCTTATTGTCGGGGTTATAATATTTGTTGGTACTCCTATAATTATTAATAGATTTAAAAAACCAGAATGGGTTTCAAAAGAAAACGAAAAATAAAATAAACAATAAAGAAAGGAAATTTTATGCTTTCCAAAAAAGTTAAAATACAGGATTTAGAAGAAGAAGCCAGAACCTTAGTGCCGGCTTATGGGCGGCGTGGACTAAACACTGATGTTCCTAAATTTGAAATTCCCGATGACGAGATGTTGCCAAGAACTGCTTACGATATTGTCCATGATGAATTAATGCTCGATGGTAATGCAAGATTGAACCTTGCTACTTTTGTTACGACATGGATGGAACCTGAAGCGAGACAATTGATGGCTGAGACATTTGACAAGAATATGATTGATAAGGATGAGTATCCCCAGACTGCCGAACTTGAGATGCGTTGCGTAAACATGCTTTCGAGGCTCTGGAATTCACCCGACAATGAAGAGGCGACCGGATGTTCTACTACCGGTTCGAGTGAAGCAGCAATGCTGGGAGGAATGGCTTTGAAATGGAAATGGCGTGAACGTATGAAGGCTAAAGGAAAACCAGCCGATAAACCGAATATGGTGATGGGTATTAACGTACAGATATGCTGGGATAAATTCTGCAGGTATTGGGAAATCGAACCTAGGCTGGTTCCGATGGAGGGTGACCGCTACTGTCTTAATGCAGAAGAAGCAATTAAACAGTGTGATGAAAATACAATAGGAGTTGTAGGTATTATGGGAACAACGTTTACGGGTGAGTATGAACCGATCAAAGAAATAAATGATGCCCTTGATAAGCTTAATAAAAAAACCGGTTGGGATATTCCTATACATGTCGATGCGGCAAGCGGTGGTTTTATTGCTCCCTTCATACAACCGGATATCGAATGGGATTTTAAATTAAAATGGGTAAAGTCAATTAATGCATCCGGGCATAAATTCGGTTTGGTTTATCCTGGGGTAGGGTGGGTTGTCTGGCGTGATAAGCAAGAGCTTCCCAAAGAACTTGTATTTTATGTGAACTATCTCGGCGGAGAAATACCAACTTTTGCTTTGAATTTTTCGAGACCGGGTAACCAGATAGTTGCACAGTATTATAATTTTCTGCGATTAGGGAGGAAAGGATATACACAGATACAGCAGACGTGCCGGGATGTTGCACTTTACCTGTCGGGTAAAATTGCGAAACTTGGACCGTTCGAATTGATAACCGACGGCAGTGACATTCCGGTTTTTGCATGGAAGCTGAAGGAAGTGACTAACTTTTCTTTGTACGATATGGCACAGGACCTTCGTGATAGGGGATGGTTAGTTCCCGCTTACAACATGCCGGCTAATCGTGAAGACCTTGTTGTGCAGCGTGTTGTTGTAAAAGAAGGATTCAGTCATGATATGGCGAACCTTTTGCTGGGCAGTATAAAAAGGCATCTGAAAGTATATGCATCACAGCCGGAGCATAAGCCTAAGAAAACAGGCAAACATTTTCATCATAATCATTAGTAATGTATCTGTG
>CAYYJH010000102.1:0-8830 GCA_964472195.1 uncultured Ignavibacteriaceae bacterium
AAAAATACTTCATTGTTATAGTAAAAACTTATTATTAAATTTTTTCTAAATATCGGGAAGGAATCCTTAATGTTTCCATATTTAAAATATCTATTCTTAATACTTAAGATTTTCCTTAAACATAAAATGCGAAGATAAGATAACACTAGAAGTGAAAATAATCATAATGAGAAAAATTCCTGAACATTAACTTTTTCAATTCTAATACGTTTTAAAGATATAACAACACACTTTGTTCTTAACTGTTGATTATTTTCAACTATCTTTCAGCCTTTGTCCATAGATTAGATTATTTTTTTTATATATTTATTTGATATTATTTTACAAATATTTTATGTATTCTTATTCATTGATAAATTGTTCTCTAAATATATATATTGTTCTAAAATGAGGAACTTATAAAGGTTTAAATTGTATTAATTAATAAAAAAGTCTAACAAATGTTTAACAAAAAGTTTTTTATTCCCATTTCGATAATACTCATAATCGTAGGGATTTTTATCGGGATGAAAATTCAGGATGCTGTTTCTGATGATAAAGTTTCAGAGCAGGTAAGAAAGTTTAAAGATGTCCTCGATATTACCTCAAGATATTATGTAGATGATGTAGATACACAGAAATTAACGGAAGCCGCTATAAAGGGTCTTCTTTCCGAACTTGATCCTCATTCGGTATATATTACTGAAGAGCAACTAAAAAGAGTCAATGAAGATTTCCAGGGTAGTTTTGAAGGCATTGGAATAGAGTTTGATATAGTGAATGATACATTAACAGTTGTTTCCCCGATAAGCGGTGGACCTTCCGAAAAGTTGGGTATACTTGCGGGAGATAAAATCGTTAAGATTAACAGTAAATCATGTATTAAGATCTCAAGAGAAGATGTTCCCAAGAAACTTAAAGGTCCTAAAGGAACAAAAGTTACTGTAACTATTTTTAGAAGTGGAGTGCCTGAACTATTAGAATTTGAAATAACAAGAGATAAAATTCCATTATACAGTGTTGATGCTTCTTTTATGTATGATGATGAAATTGGATACATAAAGGTTTCCAGATTTTCTGCAAATACTTATGATGAATTCGTGCAGGCATTGAATAAATTAAAAGGTCAGGGGATGAAGAAGCTGGTGCTTGATCTCCGAGGGAATCCCGGTGGATATTTAGACCAGGCTTTCAAGATGGCAAGCCTTTTTATTCCAGAAGGAAGAAAGATTGTTTATACTAAAGGTCGTTTGAAAGAGTTTGATGATGAATACAGATCTCAGGGCAGTCAATTTACTGACATTCCCTTAGTACTTCTTGTGAATTCAGGTTCTGCTTCAGCGAGCGAGATTGTATCAGGCGCTATTCAGGATTGGGATCGGGGATTAATAGTCGGGGAAACGACCTTTGGTAAAGGTCTGGTTCAAAGACAATACGATCTTTCTGATGGCTCAGCATTCAGAGTGACTACTGCAAGATATTATACACCGGTTGGTAGATTAATTCAAAAGCCATACGTAGGAGGAAAATACAACAAGAAAAATAATGAAGATGTAAACGGGGAGAATTTTGAACATAATAATGATACTAAGGATACAACTCGTCCTGAATTTAAAACTTTCGGTGGAAGAACAGTCTTTGGCGGTGGTGGAATAACACCCGATTTCATATATAAACTTGATACATTGACATCTTATACGGTGCAAATAAGACGCTTGAATCTTATTTATCAATATGTAGAAACTTACATGAAAGACAATCGGAAAAGAATCGAAAATGAGTATAAGACTTATAACGATTTCAAGAATAATTTTGTGGTAGATGAAAGTATGGTGAGCGGATTAAGAGACCTTGCAGCCAGTAAGGATATTGAGTTTAACTATGATGCTTATCAAAAAGATCTCGATTATCTTAAGATAGCAATTAAATCGCAGATTGCAAGAGATCTTTGGGGAAACGAAGGGAGCTATGCTGTTTTTATGAATTTTGACGAGCAGTTTCTAAAAGCGATAACATTATTTGATGAAGCAATACAGTTATCCGAACTGAATAGATAAAATATAAAACAAAGTTTGATTATGATTGGTTTATTTGTCAAATTATCTAAGGCGGATAAACCAATTTAATTTTCAGAAGTGATATTTTGAATTGAAAATATTCTGTTACATATCGATAGTAATCTTATTCTTTTCAATTAATGGGCATTCCTCCACGAAGATTCTGGATGTTGGGGAAGAGTTGAATTATAGAGCATACTTTGGATTTATTAAGTTAGGCGAAGTAAAATTCAAGATCACGAGCAGCTATTCTGAAGATAATAAGAATATATATAATGCAATGGCTACTATCAAAAGTTATGAAGGGATACCATTTGTATATGTTAACTTTATTTTTGAAACAACAATGGAGAAGGAAACAGATGGATTGTTTTCGCAGAAATTCTATTCGACCGAATTTAAAGAGGATAAATCTTTAACAAGGATTGAGTATAAATTTAAATATAACGATAAAGTTATTTCAGTTAAAAGAGAAACAGATGGTAATGTTGAAAATGAAAAGAAGATTGTAATCGATGAAAATACAAGGTATCAAGATGGACTTTCGATATTTTATCATGCAAGATTGCAATCTTTTTCAAATAAGAATTATATAACTCCTGTCTATATAAACGAACGGGAATCCTCTGTTAGGTATTCTTTTAATATCAATAAAGATGTTGTTTCAAGCGATTTGACTGAGTATGACGTGTCTGTTATTAAAATCGCAGGTGTTGCTGACTTTGTTGGTATTTTTGGATTAACAGGGGAGTTTGTCGGATGGTTTTCTGATGATAATTCCCGGGTTCCTGTTAAAGCCCAATTTAACGTGAAAATAGGGAGTATTTCCCTTGAGTTGTATTCATACAAAAAGAAAAACTGGAAACCACCAAAGTTTGAAAAGTAAATTGCTTTTAATTTTGTAATTGAACAGAAATCATTTAATTACTAAGTTTATCAAAATTTAAATTATTTAGATGAAAAGTATAAAGTATTTTTTCATTGTAGTATTGTTTTTCTGTGTAAACATTTTGTATGCACAGCCGGATGCACAGGATATAATAAAGACTGTGCAAGATAAATATAGTAGCATCTCCGATGGTAAAGCAACATTTACACAAACGTATAAACCCTCATCAGGAAATTCCAAAATATCTTCTGGGACTATATTCATAAAGAAAAAAAACAAGTATAGAATCGAAACGAAGGGACAGATAGTTGTGACTGACGGGGTTACATCATGGACTTATAATACTGCAAAAGACCAGGTTGTAATCGATAATTATAAAGACAATGCAAACACATTCTCTCCAAATAAATATTTATTTGATTATCCTGTAAACTTTTATTCAGAGCTTGAGGGAGAAGAAACTGTAACAGGGAAAGAATGCTATGTTCTTAAATTAACTCCAAGAAGAAAAGGTTCTGTTAAATCTGCAAAGATATGGATAGGTAAAGATAATGATATAATTAGAAAAATAAGGATTGTATCAAAAGGTTCAACAAATACATATACGCTTAAAAGTGTTACACTCGATGCTGGAATAAGTTCATCGAAATTTACTTTTTCACCCCCAAGCGGAGCTGATATTATTGACCTTCGTTAAATTGATTTTTCATATTTGATAGGTTTTAAAAGTTAGGTATTTGAATGCTTAACTTTTTTTATTTAAAAAACTATAGGTATATTGTCAACCAAACTTAAACATGTACTGAGATTTATCGTATTAACCGCATTGCTTGTATTCTTTATGTACCTTGCATTTAAAGGAATCGACTTTGATAAACTTATCATAGAACTGAAAAAGACAAATTATCTTTATGCTATAGGGGGTTCATTAATAGGAGTTGTCATCGGTAGTTATTTCAGGGCGTTACGTTGGAAGTATTTCCTCGATCCATTAAAAAAGGGTATACATATCAAAAATTTATTTTCAGCAATAATGGTTGGCTATATGATGAATGCTGTTATTCCGCGTTCGGGTGAAGTATCCAGACCATTACTATTGGCTAAAAAGGAAGACATATCACGTGCAGCAACCTTTGGAACAATAGTTGTTGAAAGAATTATTGATGTCTTAACAATGCTTATTATGTTTGGATTTTGTTTATTCTTATACAGAGAAAAAATCTCAGATGCTTTCGGAGAGTACAATATAATAAGTATTGCTTTATATGCATCGATTGCAATATTGATTGTAGTTGTGATAATGATAATCATGATACTTAATCTTGAAAAAACCGAAGAACTTATCGGAAAATTAACAAAGAAGTTCTTACCAAAGAAGTATAATGAAAAGATACACAACATTTTTATTTCATTAATCAATGGTTTTTTATTTATAAAGTATCCAAAAGAGTATATAAAGATTTTCGTTTTGTCGGTTTTAATATGGGGCTCATATGTGCTCTCATCTTATGTTACCATGTTTGCATTTAAGATAGATTTGAGTTTCTTGGATGCTAATCTTGTTCAGACTATGATGGCATTTGCTATGATGATTCCTCTTCCGGGTAACTCAGCCGGTTCATTCCATTTCTTCGGTAAGACTGTGCTGGTTAGTGTTTTCGGAATCGACCCGGAATTAGCAATTGGATATGTAAGCGTACTTCATTTGTTAGGACTCATCTCTTTGCTTATTATAGGTTTTTATTATTCGATGAAAGAAAACATAAAGTTAAATCAGAAAATAAATCAATAAATAGTATATGAAAATAGGAATTATCGGAACAGGTTACGTCGGTCTTGTCACGGGCACTTGTTTTGCTGATAGCGGAAACGATGTTTACTGCATGGATATTAATCCGAAAGTAGTCGAAACATTAAAAAAGGGAATCAGCACAATTTATGAACCACAGTTAGAAGAGCTTATACAAAAAAACATAAAGGAGAATCGTTTATTTTTTACTAACAGTTTGGAAGAGACTGTAGAAAAAAATCAAATTATATTTTTATGTTTACCTACTCCCCCTAATGAAGACGGTTCAGCCGATCTCACTCATGTATTAAATGTTTCGGAAAATATAGCAAAACTATTGAAGGAAAGAAAAATTATTGTTGCTAAGAGTACTGTTCCCGTTGGAACGAGTGATAAGATCAAAAATGTTTTTAAAAAATATTCAAAGCATGATATCGATTACGCTTTTAATCCTGAGTTCCTCAAAGAAGGCGCTGCAATAAGTGATTTTATGTCACCCGATAGAGTCGTAATAGGTTCTAAATCCAAAGCAGCTATTGATGCTATGGAGGAATTATACTCGGCATTCATGAGAACGTCAGATAGGTTTATTGTAATGGATGAAAAAAGTTCTGAGATAACGAAATATGCAGCCAATTCAATGCTTGCAACAAGGATATCTTTCATGAATGATATTGCACTTTTATGTGAAAAGGTAAATGCTGATATAGATAGTGTTAGATTGGGAATTAGTTCTGATTCGAGAATAGGCGATAAATTTTTGTTCGCAGGTATTGGATACGGTGGAAGCTGTTTTCCAAAAGATGTGAAAGCCTTGATAAAAACAGGTGAGGAAAGCAGTATAGATTTTGAAATACTAAAGGCTGTTGAAGAGGTAAATATGAATCAAAGGCAGCTAATAATTAACAAGATAAAAAAGCATTTTGAATCTAATCTCGAAGGGAAGACTTTTGCGGTGTGGGGTCTTTCGTATAAGCCGCGAACAGATGATATTAGAGAGGCTCCTGCAATAACATTGATAGAAATGATATTAGATGAAGGTGGATTTATTAATGTATGCGACCCTGCCGCAATTGATAGAGGTAAGGAGTATTTTAAAGACAAACTTGATAAAGTAAATTTCTTCGAAATTAATTATGATTCTCTGAAAGATGCAGATGCAATGATTCTTGTTACTGAGTGGAATGAATTCAGAAGACCAGATTTCGAAAGGATGAAATCACTAATGAAATCTCCTGTGATATTTGACGGAAGAAATATTTACAATCCCGATCATTTAAAAAGTAGTGGTTTTATATATTACGGGATTGGAAAGTAATTCATAAATAATATCGTATAAAAATCGTTTATGAAAGATAATATTTTATTGTTCTTAAAAGGTTTCGGAATGGGTGCTGCAAACATAATTCCAGGTGTTTCTGGAGGTACGATTGCATTAATCACAGGTATCTATGAGAAATTAATAGCAGCACTACATAACATTGATTATTCTGCGGTTAAATTATTTTTCAAGTTTAAGTTTAAGAAACTCTTTGATAAGGTTGATGGGGGCTTCTTAACTATCCTGCTCCTTGGTGTTGTTGTCTCAACATTCACACTTGCTAAATTGATGAAATATTTACTTGAATACCATGAGACTTTGCTCTGGTCTTTTTTCTTTGGATTGATATTGGCTTCGATTATTGTAGTGGTGAAGAGAATTAAAAAATGGAAACTATCTATTATATTCTGGTTTTTTGTCGGTACAGTTGCTGCATATCTTATTACATCTTCGAAATCTATAGAGTCTCCCAACACACCATTATATATATTTCTTTCGGGTTTTATCGCGATTATAGCGATGATACTTCCCGGAATTTCCGGTTCGTACATTCTTTTGATAATAGGGAAGTATAAATTTGCAATTGATCTTGTTTCGAGTTTAACGAGCTATTTTAAAAATGCTCTTACGGGAGTCATGAAAGGTGATTTTTCAAAAGTCATTTCTTTATTTCCTGCATCAGAAGTTGGACTTGCAGTCATTTTCATTGTTGGCTGTGTTTTGGGATTGGTTATATTTTCAAAATTACTGAACTGGCTGTTTAAAAAATTTCATGATGCCACTATAACAGTCCTTGCTGGTTTCATGTTCGGTTCACTGAATATTATCTGGCCCTGGAAAAAAACTGTTGGTACTTTCATCGATCCTCATGGTGTCCAGCAGAAGATTCAGGAAAATGTTTTTCCATTAGAAGTGAATCAAATGTTTTTTTATATAATTAGTTTTATTGTAATTGGATTTGCTGTTGTTTATATTATTGAAAAAGCATCAAGCATTTCTCCAAAGAAAAATAAAACATAATAGAAAGAGTTATTGTTATTTCCCAATCAGTTTCAGATAAACAGATAACTGTCCGCGGTGATGTGTCTCATGATCGAGCATTGTGTAAATTAAGGATTACATCGTTATTTTTTCTTCCCCGTCTTTTCTGTTAGCTGTTATAATATCTGAGAGAGCTTTCTGATTCAAACCTTCGATGAAAACAGCACGTTTGTTCTTTGTCTGTTCTAATCTCTCAATTAAACCTTTTAACACATTATATTTGTCTGTTGCCGCTGTATGTGCTTTTCCAAGATTTGATCCAATTTTCTTAGTATTGAATGATTCTATTAAAACAATGTCACAATCTATAATATGCTGTGCTATATCAGCAAAGCTCATCGAATCATTATCAACTCTCCAATCTTCAGAACCTATGGGAACTGTTCTAAATCTTTTTAGTGTTGACTCCCTGACAGCAATTGAAAATTTTGTTAGTTCTTTCATTATTAGGATTTTTTATATATTAAATATCTTCAAAAATAATAAATAAACCTCTTATCATGATCTTGATTTATGATTCATATTACAATCAAAAATACTTTGTAATAATCTCATCAGCAATTGTATAACCTTTCTTATTCAATTTAAATTCACCTTTATTCATTACAGCATAATCGTTTTTTGTTAGCTCTTTAATTGCTTTTTCATATATCGCACAAAAGTCTTCTTCGAATATTCTTTTATATTTCTTAAGTTTTACCCCTTTACTTCTCAACGCAAGCATAATGAACTCCGCTTTCATTTCATTTTTGTTAAGAATATCTTCTTTAGCGATTGGCAATTGATTATTTTCTAAACTCTCTTTGTATTTCTGTATACTACTGAAATTTTCCCATCTTTTCTTGTCAAAGAAAGAATGCGATGAAGGACCAAAGCCTAAGTAGTTATCGTATTCCCAGTATTTCATATTATGTTTTGATTCGTATCCTTCTTTTGCAAAATTAGAGATTTCATAATGTTGGAATCCTTCGGATGTAAGTTTATCAGAGACAAATTCATAAAGTTCTGCTTCATGTTTATCATCGTTTGGTGTAACAATCTTTTTCATTAATTGTTTATACAATAAAGTTTTCTCTTCAAAAATTAAAGTGTATGCAGAGATATGTGGTATGTTCAACTCTATTATTTTATTCAATGAATACTCAACATCATTCTTAGTCTGTTTGGGAAGAGAATATATGAGATCGATACTAATGTTCTCAAAGTATTCTTTTGCTTTTCTGATGACATTTTCTGCTTGCTTAGCTGAATGTGTTCTTGTAAGAAATTTTAATTCTGTATCGATGAAAGATTGTATACCAAGACTCAGCCTGTTAAACCCAATTTGATTTAACTTTTCTAATTTATTGCCATTAAAATCTTCTGGATTGCTTTCTATACTTATCTCACTATTTGAACTGATATTATATTTTTTGTATAAGGTGTTTAGAATACATTCAATTTGATTTGTTGAAAGTAAAGATGGTGTTCCTCCTCCGAAAAAGATTGTGTCAAATTCCACGTTATTATAATTGGGAGAAGATAAAGTGATTTCTTTCGCTAAGCTAATGATGTAACCATCAAGTAGTTTTAGATTTGTTGTAAAATAAAAATCACAATAAATGCATCTCCTTTGACAAAAGGGGATATGTATATAAATTCCGGCTTTGTTCATATAATTCTATAAAAAAAATCGTGTCACAAAAAATCTGACACGATTAATTTAACTAATTCTGCTACAACCTTTCAATCTAAAATAAAATTCAATCCATCAT
>CAYYJH010000103.1:0-8786 GCA_964472195.1 uncultured Ignavibacteriaceae bacterium
AAAACAAAATGTATAATTATTAATTTTACAACATTATAAAAACATTTTCCGTTCCGTATAATCTCTTCGAGTTTTATATATTGAAGATTGTTTTATAAGAATGTTAATTTGATTTAGAATTTTAAAATTATGTAAGACAGATTAGTAATCTGTGCAACAAATTAAATAGCAATTTTATCTTTCGAATTCCCTGATTTTTTTGTCATAATTTTAAAGACTAGATAGACTAAAGTCAGAAGAGTAAAAAATAATACAGTTACACCATATGTTCTTGGATGAGCAACCGGGTTAATGATTCTAATAACCATATCTTTGAATAAAGCTATGGGATTCGTTATTATATCCCAGCTGTTCCATCTTTGAAACCTGCCAAGGTAAATTCCAAAACTTCCTAAAAATAATGCAACAAATGAGAAAATCCATCCTTTTACAAGAGAGTACCTTCTTTCAATAAAGTTTTGAATATAGCTAAGGGATATTAATCCCAACATTAAACCGTTTGCAACGAAGGAAAGAAACACCACAAGGTCAAACCAGAACGGTACCCCGTCAATTTGTTTTAAATGGAATAGGTCTGTTAAAATATAAGGGGCGTTCGGGAAAAACAATAACCATATGAATATGACGCATGCAATCGATACGTTTCTCTTTATATACTTTTCTTTTATCACAAGTATTAAACTCAAAAAATAGGGGATCCACGCTAAGAATAAGTTCCATACGAAAAACAAATATGATGTCGAGTGAGAATAAAATATTCTGAATATGAGCAGGGAAATGCTGAATAGTGAAAATATGTTTAATATAGTAAACGTTCCGATCTTAGTTTTGTCAATTTGAAAACTAAGGATGTTCTTTAGCATGGTTTACTTTTTTATTTAGTAAAAAAAGTAATTATTTCAGTTTCATAGGCATATTAAATTTTGTTTTTTGAGTGTAAATAATTTATTTGAAAATCATTTTTTAATTTTCAATTTTCAAGTCTGATTGATATAGTCTTTTCTAACAGGAGAAAAAACTTCTATGGCAATTGAATCCTCAAGTATTTCTGCTTTGTGCTCAACGTTACCGGGTATATACCAGCTGTCTCCTGGGAATGCAATAAAAGATTCATTTTCTATGAATAGTTTCATTTTTCCAGAGACCAGATATCCTGTTTGATCTTGGGGATGGCAGTGTACGGGTATCACGCTTCCCTTCTTTAGTAAAAATTCTGTCATCAGCATTTTATCTCCGTGCAGCAAAGGTTTAAACTGTATACCTTCCAAAGGATTTTTATAGTCTTTAAATTCTTTTTTGTAAAACATATTTAAAATGTATTGATGATATTAATTATTCAAAATATTTAAGGAATTGCATTCTCTCAATAATTAAAGGAGGACTGTTATGAAACTCAGTATTTGTTTTTGTAAATTTATATATTTTTAATATGTATAAAAATGAAGAACTATTCTTATGAAATATGGAAATTACAACAAAAATATTTTGCAAAATTATTTAACCTGCATTACATTTTTACGTAACTTATATTTACACAATAAAAACACCTGTCTGATAACCCGGTTTTTTAATCGGACATCAGCAGGCGTAGAGAGTTAATACAAAAACGCTGAATGAAAATGAACATACAGCGGTTTATAGCAGGAATATCTTTATCGCATTATGAGTGTAAAATATGTAAATAACAAAATCATTACTGAAAATGCTAAGAATATTAAAGATTCGTGGTTTACTACTTTTATTGATGTTTTTTTATTCATTTCTCTTAATTTGGTTTAAAAAAGAAACTTGTAAGACTTTGTATTACAAAACTCAATTAGTGTGCCAGAATTTTTAATTGATTTTCATACAATATGGGGCATTTATTTGTTAGAGTAAATTTATATGATAGCCTACATACTATTAAATATAGTGCTTATGTTTTGTAATTCTATAAACATTTACAAAAGGTATAGCGTATACACAAAAAGTTAAATAAGTTAAAACATTGAGGCGTTTCTATTTATTGTTATTTTTGATATTGATTCCATTGTATTTCAATTGTGATTATGGAACTGTAGATTTAAGGAGGGAGCTTAATTTAAATTTTGAAGTGTCCCGTCCGAACAATACACCGGAATACTGGTCTTCTTATAATCAAAGTTATGATATTCAGCTGGATGATAGAGTGTTTTATAAAGGGAAAAAGAGCCTTAGATTAAAGCATTTAAACGATACTATCGATGGATTATCGAGAATTTATATACCATTTTATGTGTTGAACGGTAAAGAATTAAAAGTTACGGGTTTTATTAAAACCGAGAATGTAAAAAAAGGTTATGCAGGTTTCAGAATAAATATATTTGATGCTAAAGTGAAGAATGAGGAAGTTAACATGAAAGAAAATGGGGTTACAGGAACAACTGACTGGACAGAATATTCTCTTGAAACTTTTGTAAGTGATTCAGCAAGGTCTGTTTCGATTGGAGTGGAATTAACTGGTGAAGGTACTGCGTGGTTTGACGGACTGCAATTGTATATAGATGGTGATAAAGTAAAAGAGGAAGAACCGCCAGCAGATGAATAAGAAACTATTAATGAATTTAAACGTTTATTGTATTAACAATTAGTTTTATTTCCAATAGTATTTAAATATAAAGATTCATATTTTAAAGTTATAAAATAAATAAATAATAATGAAAACAACAAAAATCTTTTCAATTGTAATTTTAACATTAGTGTTTTTAAAGTTTGCATCCGCACAGGGGCTTAAAGAAGTCACAAGTGGTGGTATGCAATTTGAAACGGGAACCTGGGCAGATGTTTTAGCTACAGCGAAGGAACAAAATAAGCCAATTATTGTGGATGCTTTTACCGATTGGTGCGGACCATGTAAGTGGATGTCTGCAAATGTCTTCCCCTCTGAAGAAGCTGGTGAGTTTTATAATGAGAATTTTATAAGTTACAAGCTTGATATGGAAAAGGGTGAAGGAGTTGACTTTGCAAAGAAATACGAGGTGAGGAGTTATCCATCGTACCTCTTTTTTAATTCCGACGGTGAATTAATTCACAGGAGCGGTGGCTCTAAACCAATTGAAGCGTTCATACAAGATGGGAAAAACGCTCTCGATCCCAACAAAGCTTTATATTCTTTAAAAGCAAAGTATGATAGTGGTGAAATAGATGCAGTTTTATTGTACGAATATTCTTTTGCTTTATACAATGCCAACATGAAAAACACACAGGAAATTGCTAAAGAATATCTCGAAACACAGGCTGATGAAGATTTACTCTCTGAAAAGAATTGGGAATTTATTAACAAATTAGTGTATGATATTACTTCACCCGCTTTCAAATATTTAGAAGCAAATAGTGAAAAGTTTGCAGATAAATACGGTACTTATGAAGTTTACAAGAAGATCGGATTGGCAAAAATGAATTATTACATGGCTAAGAAAGACTGGGATTCATACTCAAAAGTTGCAGTTGATATTCTCGATAACAACAAGATTGACGATTCAGGATTTCTGAATCAGGTTGCATGGACATTCTATGAAAACGTTGATGATTTAGCGTTACTCGAGAAAGCCGCTAACTGGGCGAAAATGTCAATAGAGCTTGAAGAAAATTACTATAATACTGATACTTATGCAGCCCTTCTCTATAAATTAGGTAAATATGATGAAGCATTGAAAGCTGCAGAATATGCAATCCAAGTCGCTAAGAAAACAGATATGGATTATAGCGGAACAGAACAATTGATCGAAATGATAAAAGAGAAAAAATAAACTTTGGTATAAATTTAAGTTACTAATCCCACTAAAGGCGAGTTAACCTCCTCACAGAAGTTTCATAACTGTGAAGAGGTTTTTTTATTTGTTTTCCTGAAAAAGTTTTGTTTTGTTGATAAAGTTCTAATTGCTTTCTTGATTATTGTTTACATATATTTTAGTTGAATTCCGTTTCTAAATACTTTATTTTTGACTACGTATATTTATTTCATTACACTCGCTTAAACATTTAGAAAATTAAAAGGAATCCGATAATATTTTCCAATCCTATACTTTCATAAGTAATTGCTTTAAATTAATTCATAAGATAATAAGAAGTTGTTTTACAAACATTTTTTTTAACTAAATAATATCACACCATGAAAAATTTTAACTTCCCATTAAAGCTTTTTGCTGCAACATTAGTATTGGCATTCGCCGTTTATTTATCAGGTTGTGTTAATGTTGACCAGAAGACGAAAGTCAACAATGATGGTTCGGGTGAGATCACTTTGCATTACTGGACAAAAATGTCTAATGTGAAATCCAGTGACGATCTCGGTGGTTTTGCATTTACAAAAGATAAAGCTAACTCAAATTATTCTTCAAACAACACTGAGGTTAAAAACGTGAAAGTTGAGGAAGATTTAGAAGATTCAACAAAGCACGTTACAGTTGAGATGACATTTAAAGATTTGAATAAACTTTCCGCTGCAAAAGGTTTCGAAAAAATAAAAGCTTCCTGGAAAGAAGGCGATGATGGAATGGACTTTTCATATACATTATTACAGGACACATCAAGTGCAAAGAATATGGGAGCAAGTGATACTAAACTGGACTATGAATTTGAATTTGAAGATGAGGTAGTTTCAACAAATGGCAGAAAAGATGGTAATAAGGTTGTTTGGAATAAAACCTTAGCAGATTTGAAAGAAGATATTGAAATGACAGCAACGGTTAAAGGCAAGAAAAAAGGTTGTGGATTATTCGGGATTGAATTACCATTAGTTGTATTTGCAGGTGTTATTTTCTTAGTGAACAGGAAAAGAAAGAAATAAGAACAATCAGCTTAGGTTTTAGTTTTTCATAAACAAAATTGGGAACCCTTCGTTCATTTTATGAGTGAAGGGTTTTCTATTTTCTCCCTATTGTTAAAATTGTTAAATCGTCTTTTTGAACTGTATCTTTTGTAAAAGTTCGAATGTCGGAAACAAGATTTTTAACAAGCTCGGGGGGTGTTTTTTCAATATTGGAATTTAGAAAACTCTCTAACTTTTCAAAACCGTACTCTTTTTTATTGGAAGTTAGTGCTTCTGTAATTCCATCCGTGTAAAACAACAACCTATCGTTTTTATTGAAATCAAAAACAACTATGTTGTTATCTGTTTCAGGTTCGATCTTCTCCATTGCCCCAAGTGTAATTCCGTGTCTTTTTATTTTGAAAAGTTCACTTGAATCACCTGATATTTTATAGGGTGGTAAATGACCGGCATTGTATAAAGTACACAAATTCTTATCAGTATCGATAACAGCAAATATGGCAGTAACAAACATTTTTCTGTTTTGTGTTTTCCTGATCATTCTATTGAGCTTATCGAACACTTCTTTCGGGTTTGATGTATCCTCTAAGATCAGGTGCATACAGCTTCTTAACCCGGACAGGAGTAGTGCACTTGCAACACCGTGTCCCGAGACATCGCATATAAACACGCCAATTTCTTTATCGGATATTTTAAAATAATCAAAATAATCTCCGCCAACTTCAGTTGCTGGAATCGATACGGCTGATATTTCCAAATCTCCAAATTTAACGTTGCTATCCGGCAGCATAGAAAGCTGGATTTCTCTTGCATAATTCAGTTCTTTCTTCATACGATGAGTCTCAAAATTCTTTTTATGAAAATAATCGAATTGGTCACAAAATTTTTTCTGTCTCTTTGATTCTGTTGTAATTGCAATTATATAGAACAGAGCAACGAAGATAAGAACAGGAATACTTTTAACAGTTTCGAAACTGTTGAAGATTATTATTTCTGTTATTAATGGTAGCCCTATGATAAGTGCATAAAGTTGTGTGATTTCATTCTTAGATAGTTTAAAGAAGAGAATCGAGACTGCAAACAGGAAAACGATATCTGTGAATGATTCTGTTTTGTCTTCATTCTCGTTTATAATAACGATGTCTCCAGATTTATTAATTTTAGTTTCTTTGTTGCCCTCAACCTCAGAAACATTTTCTTTAGATTCCTCTTGTTCCGGATAGAAAATTTTTCCAGTAATATTAGTAATTAGAAAAATAAGTAAAGTTGAAATTAAAATAGCAAAAATATATTTACGAATGTTTGAGATCTTGAATATCTTTTTGTAATAAATTCTTATACTCGATAAGGTCAGGAGAGAGAAAACCATTAATAGAGAAGGGATGCTAAAGAAGCCTTTATCGAGTGAAGCAATTAAAAGAACGATGCCAAAAAATAAGATAAGTGCATATAAAAATCTTCTTAGTATTTTCAGATTCTTCTCGTTGCAGAAAAGGTTGTAGGCTTCTTCCTTTGTGTAGTTCAGGTATCTGTCGTATGTGATACTTAAATCCAATGAGTAATGCTTTACTTTAACGAGAATATATTATTGGTTTGTATTGATTCAAGGTAATTATGCAATAGAATGAAATGAAAAACTTGAAACTATAAAATTCATTTTTTGGGCGGTACATACTCGTCCGGCAGCTTAATTCCTTCTCCGAAAAAGAACTCCGTAATGTGTTTTTCAAAAATTTCATCGGTATCAGGAGAAGTGAGATCTAATCTGTATTCATTTACAATTAGTTTAAAGTGTTCCAGAAACATTTTAAAAGCTTCTTTCGAGACGTTTTCAAATATTTTAATTCCAAGTTCACCCGGAATAGGTGGCTTTAATAAACCGGGTAATTCCTTTTTTAATTTAATACAGTAAACTTTTCTTTCATCGGTCATATAGCTATGCCTGTGTTTTTAGATAATGATTTTTCATAAAACTATTTTGATATATCTATTATTCTGTTTTCTAAGACAGAGTTGATAATCTTTTGATTTTCGACCGCTTCGATTATTAAATCCCTGTCTATTATGTTTGTATCAGTATACTCAATTTCTTCGGTTACATCTCCAAAATATTTATTAAACTGTCCGGCGACATAATTATTTGTAGAAATCGAATATACTTTTTCATCATCAATTTCTATTCCACCGACTTTAATACTTTGAATAAAATCGTCATTTCCACCTAAAGCTTTTTTCGAATCATATACAATTTCAATTCCGGAAACAACTATAAGGTCACTGTAACCAACTTCATTTAATTCTCTAATTGTATTGGTAAGGTTATTCTTGACCATCTGATGCAATGTTTTACCTGTTACATTAAAAGTCACAACTGTGTTGCCGAAGGGATTTATCTCCCAGATATCCTGCACAGTAATATTACCCGCCGGCAAATTTTTTCTCAAGCCGCCGGCATTAAAAAACGTAATATCGGTCTGAACTTTTTCACGCGTTACGTCAGCTTCCCACTGTCCAAGGTTGCTTTCTTTTGAATAAGAAGTTGTCCAGTCTGTCTCAAGTTTACCTATTACTTTTGATAATTCACCCTGTATAGAAGATAACATTGTTTCGATCTTTTCTTGTGCAGTTCTATCATAAATCGATGAATCCATTACGGTTTCTATAAGTTCACCATTGTAA
The DNA here is from genome assembly GCA_964472195.1 of uncultured Ignavibacteriaceae bacterium. Taxonomy (GTDB): domain Bacteria; phylum Bacteroidota; class Ignavibacteria; order Tepidaquicellales; family Tepidaquicellaceae; genus BS750m-G4. The sequence continues at coordinate 7,469 of CAYYJH010000103.1, forward strand.
GAGAGTACGGTATCTTTTTGAGTGTCAACCGTAAGGTCCAGCTTACCGAGCCAGCGTGTATATGAGCCAGCCTGGCAGATAATGACACCGTTTTGTATCAATGGTTTGAAAAGAGGTGTGTGCGAATGTCCGCCCACTATTACATCAACATCTCCATAGAATTTTTCAGCAAGTGTTTTATCATTATCAACTCCTACATGAGTAAGCAAAATGATTAGATCACAATCATTCTTTTTAAGTTCGCTAATACCGGATGTTATAACTGAGTCCGTATTTAGCATTATGACTTCTGAAATATTCTTAGGAACAACTAATGTCTCAAGGTCTAAAGCTGTTATACCTATTATACCGATTTTAATTCCGTTTATGTTTTCAATTTTGAAGGGTTTACCGAAGGTTGAGTTTCTTGGTTTAAAAAATACATTAGCAGAGAGATAATCAAACTCTGCCAACATCAATGCAGAATCGAGAGAATATTGTCCGTAGTCGAATTCGTGGTTACCGATGACAAATGCATCGAGGTTAAACATGTTTAGTATTTCTATTTGAGAGAAACCTCTTGTAATTGAGGATATAGGAGTTCCCTGGTAACAATCACCACCGTCAAGTAAAATTGTGTTGTAGTTTTTATTGAGGTTTATATAACCGAGCATATCGGAGATACCGCCAATATAATAGTAATATTTCTCACCGGTTTCTTTATCTTTTTTAGAAACCTTGTAAGGCATGTTCCTTGCATGCATATCGTTCCAGTGAAGTATCCTTAGCTCTTTAAAGTTGTCGTTTTGCTGGATTGCTTCCTTTGTATCGTAAAGATTGCTGTGAGAATCAACCTTTTGAGAAAACGCTAAATTTTCGAAGCTGAATATTATAACGAAAATTAAAACAATCTTATTCATTAAAGTTTTTAAGATTATGATAAAACATTTTTACTTTTGGCTAAAGTTAAGTGGAATGAAGGTATTATGAAACGAAGAAATTATTTCTTTTCGTTCCGCTTTTTAGGAACGTATAAAAACAAAACGGCATATTATTATCTAAAGTGCAATAAATTTTTCGCAATGGGAGTCGGGAATACGAATGGTAATTCACAGTATAAGGAATAACCTCGTCGGGATGGCGGGATTCGAACCCGCGACCTCCCCGTCCCGAACGGGACGCGCTACCGGGCTGCGCTACATCCCGAGGTTTTGCAATATAATATTTATTGTTTAAGAATTAAATGAGAAATTAGGGTAAGCTATTTGTTCATGAATATCACGAAAATGTTTTTATTGTGTCTCGAATCAATTGCATCAATGCCAATGATATTTTCTCT
>CAYYJH010000104.1:0-8462 GCA_964472195.1 uncultured Ignavibacteriaceae bacterium
TGTTTTTGAAATGGATGCTGACTTTTCACATGACCCTAAATATTTAAAATCATTTATAGATGAAATAGATAATGGATATGATTTAGTTGTTGGTTCCAGGTATATAAACGGAGTATCGGTCGTTAATTGGCCCATCAGTAGATTAATATTAAGTTATACGGCAAACATTTACACCAGATTAGTTACAGGACTCAAGGTTAAAGATACAACCGCTGGATTTATGTGCTACAGAGTACATGCATTATCCCAAATTAATCTCAATAATATTCATTCAAATGGTTACTCTTTTCAAATTGAAATGAAGTTTAAATTTTATAAGAAAGGTTTCAAAATAAAAGAGATTCCGATTTTGTTTATTGACAGACGAGCGGGAAGCTCCAAGATGTCGAAGAGAGTTGTTTATGAAGCCTATTTTATGGTTTGGAAATTAAAGTTTAAATCAATAATCGGTAGATTAAATAAGTAAACAATTTAAAACTTTTAAATAGCATATAGTGGTTTAACTCCTACTCTTATAATTCAGATTATGAAAAAGAAAATGTTAAAAAGGATTCTTATTGTTTTTGGTACAAGACCAGAAGCCATAAAGATGGCACCATTAATTAAAGAATTTGAAAATTATAAAAACGATTTTGAAGTTAAGGTTTGTGTTACAGCACAACACCGTAGTATGTTAGACCAGGTTTTGGATATTTTCGATATAAATGTTGATTATGACCTTGATATAATGAAGCACGATCAAGATTTGTATGACGTTACAAGCAAAGTCTTATTGAACTTGAGAAATGTTTTACGAGAAATTAATCCGGAGCTTGTATTAGTACAGGGAGATACAACAACGACATTTGCAACATCATTGGCAAGTTTTTATGAGAAGATTTCCATTGGTCATGTAGAAGCTGGTTTAAGAACTGGTAACATTTATTCACCCTGGCCCGAAGAAATGAATCGAAAATTAACAAGCTGTATAGCAAAATATCATTTCCCTCCAACTGAGACTTCTAAAAAGAATCTCTTAGATGAAGGAGTTGATCCTCAAAGTTTATTCGTCACAGGCAATACAGTTATAGATGCATTGTTTATGGTAGTTGAAAGAATTAAGGATGATAAAATGCTTACAAATCGAATTAAGTCCGAAATTAATCAAAAGGGTTATAATGTTAGTAATATCTATAATGGTAAAAAACTTATTCTTGTTACGGGACATAGAAGAGAAAATTTTGGTGAGGGTTTTATCAATATCTGTGAAGCGTTAAAAGAAGTTGCAATAAGATATGAAGAATTTGATATTTTATATCCTGTGCATTTAAATCCTAATGTTCAAAAACCTGTATATAAAATCTTATCAGATTTAAAAAATGTTTTCCTGATTGAACCAATTGATTATCTTCCTTTCGTTTACTTAATGAGTAAGTCTTACATTATAATTACAGATAGTGGTGGTGTACAGGAGGAAGCTCCAAGTTTAGGGAAACCTGTATTAGTCATGCGTGATACAACCGAGAGACCGGAAGCAGTAGATGCAGGAACAGTAAAGATTGTCGGAACAGACAAAGATAGAATCGTAAAAGAGACTGGATTGTTGATTGAGAACCGGAAGATATACAACGAAATGTCGAAGGCTCATAATCCTTACGGAGATGGGAAAGCCTGTCAAAGAATTCTAAATATTTTGAAGCGCGAATTACAATAGCCCGGTTTGTTGTATAATGGATTTATTTTATTTGAAATTTATTACTAAATATGCTAAATACTTTATTAAGAGTGTGATTAGAACTTAAAAACTGATGATAGATATTTCAATCATTATAGTGAATTACAATGTAAAGGATTTGTTAGACAATTGTATTGCATCTATTTACAAAGCAAATACCAAAAATAACTATATTGAGATTTTTGTGGTTGATAATAATTCTATCGATGGAAGTGCCAATTTTATTAGGAACAAGTATCCTGAAGTAAAATTATTTGTCAATAGGTCAAATATAGGATTTTCGAAAGCGAATAATATAGCACTCAAGCAAGCAAAAGGGAATTATGTATTAATATTAAATCCTGATACCGTTCTTGAAGAGGGATCTTTTGAAAAACTTATTTCATTTTGTGAAAGTCAAGATCGCATAGGTGCTGTAACCTCAAAACTTATTCTTGCCAACGGGAAACTTGATTTTGCATGTAAAAGAAGTTTTCCTACTTTATCTGTTGCCTTACCCAGAATGCTAGGACTATCAAAGTTTTTTCCAAAAAGTAAAATGTTTGGAAAATACAATCTAACGTATCTTGATGAAAATAAAATTCATGAAGTCGATGCAATTTGCGGGGCTTTCATGTTTATTCCTGCAAAAATATTAAAAGAATCAGGCCTTTTTGATGAAGACTTCTTTATGTATGGTGAAGATCTTGACCTTTGTTATAGAATTAAAAAAAATGGTTATAAAGTCTTTTATTATCCAGAGGTAACTACAATTCATTTGAAGGGTTCGAGTACACAAAAGACTCACCTGTCGTATGTGAATAATTTTTACGGATCGATGATTATTTTTATTAAAAAGAATTTCACCGGTATTCCTCGTACACTTTCTTTTATTCTACAATTAGGAATAATTTACAGATCTATCCTTTCTTATACTAAAAGAATTTTAAATTTTTTATCACTTCCATTTATAGATATAGTACTGATATATTTCTCCTTAATAATTTCTGTTTACTTAAGATTTCAAATTTTTCCTGATTTAAATTATTTGTTCATAATTACAGTTTACGTTTTTGTTTGGATTTCTCTTTTAGCAATTTTCGGACTTTATTCAAGGAAAAATAGTCTTTCATTAAAGAAAACATTTAATGCAATTATTGTAGGTTTCTTCATTAATTCATCGATTACTTATTTTTTTAAACAGTATGCATATTCAAGAGGTGTAATTTTGACATCAACAATAATATCTTTATCTTTGTTGTTGATTTGGCGAGGATCAGCAAGCCTTTATAAGTTTTTTGTTTCTAAAAACATTTTGCTTAACAAAGTAAATCTGCTTGTCGTAGGTGGGAATGAATTAACGCAGAATATTGAAGATAAATTGGTATCGAAGTATAATGTACTCTTTTTCAAAAGACAAAACAATAATACAAATATTGAGGATCTTGAAGAAACAATACAAATTCAAAATATTCATCAAGTGGTTTTTTCAGGTGATCATTTTTCAAACCAGGAAATACTTCAAACAATGTGGTCTTTTAGAAATAGGAATATTCAGTTTAATATCGTTCCATCAGGGAAAGATCTAATACTATCAAAACTAAATAAAAATATTTATGACCTTTCACTTTTGGAAATTGAGTATAATATTAATAATAAATTAAATATATTTTTAAAAAGATTTTTCGATATTGTACTTTCGTTCTTTTTGCTTATTATAATTTATCCTTTTGTATTTCTATATCATGTACTAACCAAGAAAGACCTTTCTAAACATACATCAAAGTTACTTTTACTTCCGAAGGTTTTTTCAGGAAAGATGAGTTTTATAGGTATACCAACCTGGTATGAGATAAAAAACAAAGAATATTTAGGTAAAAAGGGTTTGACAGGATTAATCCAGTTAAATTACTACGATAGTATTACTGATGAAGAAATGGATAATTATAATATTTTTTATGCAAAGAACCAATCGTTAATTCTTGATACCGAAATTATCTTAAAGACCTTATTTTCATTGTTAAAAAATAAAAAATAAATAATGGCTTCAACACCACTTGACTTTGAAAAACCGATTATAGAACTCGAGAAGAAAATTGAAGAAATGCGGAGTATATCTGGGCAAGTGGATATCGCTTCTGAAATTAGTAATCTTGAAATAAAGATAAACAATTTAAGAGATAGTATTTTTAAAAATTTGACTCCATGGCAAATTGTTCAGCTTGCCCGTCATCCCGAAAGACCTTATACTCTGGATTATATTAATTTGATGACTGAAAATTTTATTGAATTACACGGTGACAGACAGTTCGGGGATGACAAAGCTCTGGTCGGAGGTTTTGCAGAATTAGATGGTCGGAGTGTTATGTTTATTGGGCAGCAGAAAGGCAGGGATACAAAGTCTAACCTGTATCGGAATTTTGGCATGTTAAATCCTGAAGGCTATAGGAAGGCACTAAGGCTGATGAAACTTGCTGAAAAATTTAATAAACCTGTTGTAACATTAATAGATACTCCAGGAGCATTTCCTGGTATAGAAGCTGAAGAAAGAGGACAGGCAGAAGCTATTGCAAAAAATCTTTTTGAAATGTCAAGGCTTAAGGTTCCAATTATAGTTGTTATAATTGGAGAGGGTGCCTCAGGAGGTGCTCTGGGTATAGGTATTGGAGACAGGGTATTGATGCTAAAATATTGTTGGTATTCTGTAATATCACCGGAATCCTGTTCATCAATTTTATGGCGGAGTTGGGATTTTAAGGAACAAGCGGCAGATGCTTTGAAATTAACAGCTAACGACCTACATAAGCTCGGCATCATCGATCGAATTGTTGAGGAACCTGTTGGTGGAGCACATAGAAATCACCTCGAAGCAGCAAATTTATTAAAAGCTGTTTTATTGGAAGAACTTGAACTCGTTTCTAAATTAAAGAAAGATAAATTGCTTGAGAATCGTATTAACAAATTTGGTGAAATGGGCTTTTTCAGGGAATAAATTAAGGGTATTAATATAAAGACTTTTCAGAATATTTGAAAAAATTCAACAATTGACAGATAATAAGTATACAAAATTCTTGATAAAGGGTGGTAATCCTTTGAATGGAAACGTAAGTGTCTCAGGTGCAAAAAATTCAGCAACTAAAATAATAGTTGCTTCATTACTTACTGATGAACCATGTACAATATTTAACTCACCAAATAAAATCAGCGATTTAACTGTTACTTCTAATATCTGTACTCACGTTGGTAGTCAGGTATCTTCTATCGATAACAAATTGGAGATACAAACTAAAGAAATAAAAAGCAATATTATTCCCCAGGATTTAGGAAATTTAAACCGGATTGCAATACTTCTTGCTGGTCCGTTATTACTCAGAACAGGCATGGCAGAAATCCCTATACCGGGAGGATGCAAAATCGGTTCACGCCCTTTAAATTTTCATATAGAAGGATTGAGGAAATTAGGTTGTTATGTTGAAACAAAAGACGATTTCTATGTATTGAAAGCAGATGGCTTGATAGGAGAGAATATACATCTGGATTATCCGAGTGTGGGTGCTACAGAAAACATTTTAATTTCAAGCACACTTGCGAAAGGTAGAACTATATTAACAAACGCTGCTGTTGAACCGGAAATCATTGATCTTATCAAGTTTCTACAAAAGATGGGTGCGATTATTGAGATTAGTACTGATAGAAAAATTACAATAGAAGGTGTCGAGAAACTAACTGGTGCAGATCATACTGTAATCCCTGATAGAAATCAAGCTGCTTCTTTTGCCTGTGCTTGCCTTGCTTCAAAAGGTGACGTCTTCATAGAGAATGCCAGGCAGGATGATCTTATCACTTTTCTAAATTCAGTTAGGAGAATTGGTGGGAAGTATGAAATAAATGATGAAGGTATAAGATTTTATTATGATGGTTTACTTAATTCAGTTGCAATTGAAACAAATGTTCATCCGGGTTTTATGACTGACTGGCAGCAGCCTTTTGTAATATTAATGTCGCAATCCAAAGGCTTATCTATAATACACGAAACTGTTTATGAAAAAAGATTCGGCTATGTCGAAGCATTGAAGCAAATGGGAGCGGAAATTGAATTATACAATACTTGTTTAGGAAGCTCACCATGTAGATTTATGAACACTCAATATAATCATAGTGCAGTCGTAAAAGGACCAACCAAATTAAAATCTGCAGAAATAGATATTCCAGATCTGAGAGCCGGTTTTTCGTATTTAATTGCAGGTGTAATTGCAGAAGGTGAAACTCTTGTCAACGGATCAGTTTATATTGATAGAGGTTATGAAGATATAGACCTTAAGTTAAGAGATCTTGGTGCTGATATCAAACGCGTTTGATTTTTAGATACCATCATTTTATTTACAAACAGCACTTCTTAATATTTATGTAACATTATTAAATTTAGCATTGGAGATATATTAAGATATGAGTAAAAACAAAATAGAAAAATTAAAAAAAATAAAAGAAGAAGCACTTCAAGGTGGAGGTAAAGAAAGGATTGAAGCACAGCATAAGCGGGGTAAATTAACCGCAAGAGAAAGAATAGATTTGCTGCTTGATGAAGATTCGTTTCAGGAGACCGATATGTTTGTCAGACATCAATCCAGTGATTTTGGTCTCGATAAACAGAAATATTATACAGACGGGGTTGTTACAGGAACTGGAAAAATTGATGGAAGAGCTGTGTGTGTTTTCTCGCAGGATTTTACAATTTTTGGAGGGTCACTTGCAGAGTTCTATGCTAAGAAAATTGTTAAAATTATGGATCTGGCATTGAAGATAGGTGTCCCGATTATTGGCATTAACGATAGTGGTGGTGCAAGAATTCAAGAAGGTGTTTTATCCCTTGCCGGGTATGCGGACATTTTTTTAAGAAATACTCTTGCGAGTGGTGTAGTACCACAGATTTCAGCAATAGTTGGACCTTGTGCAGGCGGTGCTGTCTATTCTCCAGCTATAACCGATTTTATTTTTATGGTTGATAAGATTTCACATATGTTTATCACGGGACCAAATGTTATTAAGGCTGTAACAAATGAAGTTGTAACGTTCGATGAACTTGGAGGTGCTCATACTCATGGTACAAAGAGTGGTGTTAGCCATTTTACTTGTAATAATGAAATTGAATGCTTCCAAAAAATTAGGAAACTTGTATCATATATACCTTCCAACAATATGGATGATCCTCCAAGATATGAAAACCGTGTTGAGAAAGAAAAAGATTTAGATGAGCTTAATAGTTTTGTACCCGATAATCCCAACAAACCTTATGATATGAAAGAATTAATAAATAAAATATTAGATGATGACAGTTTTTTTGAAGTGCATAAAGAATATGCTGAAAACATTATCGTAGGATTTGGGAGGATCGCAAACAGGTCTATAGGTATTATTGCGAATCAACCATTAGTTTTAGCTGGTGTATTATGTCTAAATTCTTCGATTAAAGGTGCAAGGTTTATAAGATTTTGTGATGCGTTTAATATTCCGTTATTGGTATTAGAAGATGTACCCGGCTTTTTACCCGGAACTGACCAGGAGTGGAGAGGAATTATCAGGAGTGGTTCAAAATTACTGTACGCATTTTGTGAAGCAACCGTTCCGAAAATTACTGTTATAGTTAGAAAGGCTTATGGTGGTGCGTATGATGTAATGAATTCAAAGCATGTGAGGGGAGACATAAATCTTGCCTGGCCTTCAGCAGAAATTGCCGTTATGGGTGCTAAAGGTGCAGCAGAAATCATTTTTAAGAATGAAATTGCTAAATCTAAAGATAAAAAGAAAGCTCTTGATGAGAAAGTTAAAGAATTCACTGAGAAGTTTGCAAATCCATATTTAGCTGCTGAAAGAGGATTTATAGATGATATTATTGAACCAAAAGATACACGAAGAAACTTGATAAAATACTATGAGTTAATTGAAAATAAAGTTGACTCGAATCCATCTAAGAAACATGGAAATATTCCATTATAACTCTACAAATATTTTATCATTATTGTGGTAGAAATCATGCATAGTCACTATTTACTAAATTGATTTTCAAAACCGATTTTATTAAAATGTCGTTTATTTTATTTTGGAGAATAATAAATCCAATAAAAACAAGTTAAGTTCTTTAAGAGAAATTTTATCAAAGCCAATAATTAAGACTGAATCTAAAACCTTTCAGTACTCCGGACTTGGTGTTCAACTTGCAGCTACTATATTGATTTTTCTTTTTATTGGTGTGTGGCTTGATAAAGTTTTTGACACAAAATTTTTATTTACACTCATACTAACTTTTATCGGTTTTGGTGGAGGTTTTTACAGTTTTTATTTAACGATTAAGAGACTATCTGAAAACGATAAAAAAATGATACATAAATAAATTTTGGTTTTGCGAATTCAGAGTGGTTATACCAAGTTTGTTCTTTATATTTTTTTATCAGGTTTGTTTTTATTCTTGATATTTTTATTAATAGATTATTTTGTTGTCTCAATAAACATTGAAATTTCTTCAATAATCTTTAGCTGGATTTTATGCACACTTAATGTTTTAGTTGGTACAAAATACATAGTGAATTCCTTCGATAAAGGTAACAATAAATTCATGATAAGTGTATTCGGGGGTATGGTTGTACGTTTGTTTTTCGTATTAGGTTTTATTGCAATAGGTTTATTAATTTTTGATTTTGAAAAAACTGAATTTGTTATTTCACTTTTTTGCTTTTACTTTTTATTTTTAATATTTGAATTATATTATATAACA
>CAYYJH010000105.1:0-8444 GCA_964472195.1 uncultured Ignavibacteriaceae bacterium
ACATATCTGTTATTTGCCTGCCACTCAAATCCGGCAACCACTGCTGATACCACCCACTTGGCGGATTGTCCTGAAAGTTCAAGCCTACTGTGAAAAAGAGTATGCTGAGGAAGAAAAGGAGGTTGGTAAGTTTGTTTGTTATTTTGTTTTCGGTTTCCATTATTAAATGATTTAGTTACTTAAAAGTATAAATCAGTAGGAATTAAGTCAATTGTATAAATTCCTTTTATTTTTAATCAACGATTTGTAAAATTGTATTTCTAATAATTTGTATTATTATTTTGGATTTCCTTATAATTTTGTTATTTAATTTAATTTTATTATAATTAAGTAAAGGATTTATTTATAAAGATAAATTTTAAGGAAAGGAGAAGTATATGAATCGAAATGAACTAATAAACTTACAGGCAATAAAAGAATACCCATCCGTTTCAATATTATCACCTACACACAGAACTTTTCCCGAAAATCAACAGGATGTAATTAGAATCAGAAATCTAATAAAGAATGCAAAGAACAGGCTGATAAAAGAATTTGGTAAACGTGAATCCGAATTACTTATTAGGAAGCTTGATGGTATTACCGAAGAAGTTGACTACAATAACGCTCTCGATGGTTTAGCAATTTTTGTGAATAAACTTACGTCAAAAATATTTTATTTACCATTTAAAGTATTGGAGAGAGTAATCATAGATGAGACCTTTGCCACAAGGGATTTGGTTTTTATGGTTAACAGAAGTCCCAGGTACTGGGTTCTTTCATTGAGTGAGAAGCCAACAAGGTTATTTGAAGGATTCCGCGATACATTGACTGAAATCAAGAATGACGACTTTCCAGTTGCGTATGAGGGACCTGTAGAGACGGAATCCATTCCGGGCGGGAAAGACATTAAGAATCCAAAATACAGGTCTGATCAATGTAAGATTTTCTTCAGGGAGGTTGATAATAAATTCAGTAAGTATAACAAAGAAGAAAAACTACCTATAGGACTTCTTGGTGTCGATAAAAATTTATCTTTTTTTAAAGAAGTAACAGCCAACAACGAGTTAATAATAACATCTGTATCGGGGAACTATGATAAAAAAACTTCTCATGAGCTTTCAAGGATTATTTGGCTTGCGGTGAAAAAAGAATTTAATAAAGCAAGACAGGAAGTTTTTGGAAGGATCGAAAAGGCTATTAACTCAAAAAAGTTTGTTTCCGGAATTGATGAAGTCTGGCAAACAACCGAGCAGGGCAAGGGAGACACATTAGTAGTAGAAGAGGATTATCATGTATCAGCAAAAATCAATCCCGAAACCCGGCATTTGTTAATCACTGACAGAAAAGACGAGGCAGGTGTTATGGAAGATGCTATAGATGAAGTAATTGAAAAAGTCATAGCAAAAGGTGGTAAGGTTGTTTTTGTAGATAATGGTTTGTTGAAAAAATATAGTCGAATTGCGATGATACTTCGATATTGAATTCTATTAAAAATTTTATCCACTAAGACACGAAGACGCTATGTTAATATGTTTTTCGACACTACATTTTTTGTAAGTATTCCTTTCTTTCCAAAAAAATGTGACATTAATGTTGAACTTTGAGTCTTAGTGTCGATTACTTCTAAATCTTAGCCTTTTTTCAGAAAATCTATCCTTTAAATTTACTTTCTGCCATGCGTTCTTTATAAGTAAGGTGCCTTTCTGAGAAATATTTTTTAGCAATCTTTCTTAAGGGTGTAGACAATAAAATGATTGCAAGTAAATTAGGAATAGTCATGAACCCAAGAGCAGCATCTCCGAAAGCCCAAACCGCTTCCAGTTGTGCTATCGCCCCAATGAAAATAAAAAAGACAAAAATCCATTTGTACGGGAGAATTGCTTTTGACCCGAACAAATAATTAGCAGAACGGTCACCATAAAACGACCAGCTTATAGCGGTGGAAATTGCAAATAATAAAACTGTTATTGTTACAATCTTATCACCAAACCCGAATAGCCAGCTCAACCCTTCTTTAAAAGCGAATGAGGTTAATAGACTGCTGTTGAGGAGTTCTCCCGTAAAGTTTGGGTCTATTCTATTTACGTAGAATTCTGTATGATGCCATGCACCGGTTGAAATGATAACTAAACCTGTCAATGAACAAATTACTATCGTATCGATAACAGGACCGAGCATTGCAACTGCACCTTCCCTTATGGGATACTTTGTTTTTGCAGTTGAATGTGCGATAGCAGCACTTCCTTGTCCTGCTTCGTTAGAATAAAGACCGCGTTTCACTCCCCAGAGCATCGTGTTCAACATAATGAGAAATGCTCCTCCCCCTACTCCTGCAATCTCCGCCGGAGGATTGAATGCCATGCTGAAGATCAGGTAAAGGCTGTTATCAATATCTGATAAATTCGATAGGAGAATCAGGGAAGCACCCAAAACGTATATTATTGCCATTATTGGTGCCAGGTACCCTGTTACATGACCGATTCTTCTAATACCGCCGATTATAACCAGAGCGACAATTATTGCAAGTATAATACCGTTAAGCACCTGTTGAATAGAGATTCCAAATCCTGACCACAACATATACTTGTAAGTTAGAAAATGAGTAGTGCCAACAACTTGCGCTACTTCGGAATAAACCTGATCTGATACAGTAAAAGACTGAATTGCATTTCCTGTTGCAAATGAGCAGATCACTGCGAAACATGCAAATATAACAGCAAGCCATCTCCATTTAATTCCCAAACCGTGTTCGATAGTGTACATTGGTCCACCTGCAGTGTGCCCGTCCTTTTCAATTTCCCGGTATTTAAGAGAGAGAGAACATTCAGCAAATTTGAGTGTAGTCCCAAAAAACGCAGTTACCCACATCCAGAAAAGAGCACCGGGACCACCATAATATAATGCTGTTGCTACCCCTGCTATATTTCCAACACCGACAGTAGCCGAGAGAGCTGTTGTTAAAGCTCTAAAATGGTTAAGGTCACCTTCATCGTTTGGATCGTCATAAATACCCATTGTAACTTTAACACCATGCCATAGATGTCGAAGTTGTGGGAAACCCAGCTTAACAGTAATAAAAATACCTGTACCTACTAAAATGATAACCATCAAAGGAATAGAACCGATTGGAAGATCTTTAGTAGGAAGGTCTTTTATGAAATCAAAATTTCCAGGGAAAGACCAAACAGCATCATAAAATGTTATACCGAAAATAATTAGTATGAGGAAGATAATTGTGTAAGTGATAATACCCGCTATAGGTTTTCTCATGTATTAATCAGTTTTATTAAAAGATATGTAATTACTTTATTTTAAAGATTTCTTAATAAACGAGGAGCAACTTCACAGAGTTTTAAAACAAACCGGTAAAGAAATTTATAATTTTAGATAATATACCAATTGAACTCAAGAAGACAAGGAAAATTAAAATCGGTGCAAAATATTTCAAAAATATTTTCCAAAGAACAATTAGCCAGCCTGAGTTTTCGAAAACAGCTTCTGCACCATCTTTCATCTTGATTAAAGCTTTGTCAAATCCCCACACCCATGCAACGAATACAGCAATAAACAATCCACCTAATGGCAGTAGAATGTTAGCTGCTAAGAAATCTGCTACATCGAAAAATGTCAATCCGAATAAAGTTGCATCAGCTATTAGGTTGAACGATAGTGCAGATGGTACACCCAATAAGAATATAGTGATGCCAAATACAATAACAGCACGATGTCGTTTCCAACCTCTTTCATCAACAAAATAAGCCACGACAACCTCCAACAGAGAAATTGCCGAAGTAAGAGCAGCAATTGTTAAAAGTATGAAAAAGAGTATCGCAAATATATATCCACCCGGCATTTTAATAAAAACAACTGGCAGTGTATGAAAAATCAAACCCGGTCCAGCTGCAGGATCCTGCCCCGTTGCAAACACAGCTGTGAAAATTGCCATTCCTGCAATAAGAGCGATAACTGTATCCAGGAAAACAACTTTTGTAGATGCAGCCGGGATGTTTCCTTTCTGAGTCATATAACTTCCGTATGTCATCATAGCTCCCATTCCTAAGCTAAGTGTGAAAAAAGCGTGCCCGAGTGCTATAAGAACAGAGTTCGCTGAAATTTTACTCCAATCGGGACTCCATAAAAAAGAAAGCCCTGCTTCAGAGCCGGGTAGAGTCAGTCCTCGAACCATTAATGCTATCAGAAGAATAAATAAAACCGGCATCATGATTTTACTCCCGATTTCAATACCTTTTTGAACGCCGCGGTATACAAGAACCATTGTCAGGATCATGAAAGCTGCTAAATATCCGATTGACCAAAAGACATTCGATACAAGCCCGCCGAAATGTTCTCCTGACGAACTTGTCGTTGTGTAATCATAAAATGTACCTTTAATAGCTTCTACTATGTATCCCAGAGACCATGCGGCAACAACAGAATAGTATGAAAGTATTACAAATCCGGCAAAGACACCCATACCTCCGACCGCTGTCCAGAATTTAGAGTTGCTCAAAGTACGGAACGCACCAACTGGATTTCTATGTGTAGATCTTCCAAGCAGTACTTCAGCGATCAGGACTGGCAATCCAATAACAGCAATGCAGATAAGATAAACAAAAATAAATGCAGCACCGCCGTTTTCACCTGTAATATAAGGGAATTTCCATACATTCCCCAGTCCTATGGCGGAACCTGCAGCGGCAAGTATAAATCCCAACCGTGATCCCCATTTTTCCCGTTTAAACTTCATCGTTGTATAGTGCTCCTGTTTGGTTTATTGAGATGAATAAATATGAAATGCATTCGAAGATTCAAAATAAGTGTAAATATCAAACATTAAATAAATAAATTCAAGTAAAAATCAAAATAAAATCATAAATAAGTTTTTTGTAATCTTTAGATTATATAAATTTATTTTCATAATTGTACGATATAGATTTTAATAAATGAAACTTTTTATTTTTTGCAACACTTTAAGTAATAGTTGTTTTTTCTTATCGTGATGGTGATGCAAATGTTAGTTTAATAAAGTGACTTAAATATTGAAAAAATGAAATTGTATATGTATATTGAATTCTAATTTTAAAAATAAACTATTTTAAAATGACCTACTTTAAAAATTTACTAAAAGCTTTTCTTTTTATCTCCATTTTCTCTTTTGCATTTATGGGTACAGAATGCGAACAATTATTGGAAGGAGGCAGTACATCATCAGAGGATTTATTAGGAAGATGGCAGTTAGTTAGACAAACTGGAGCCCTTCAGGATATTTGTGATGGGGAAACACTTGAATTTCAGAACTCAACAACTGCACTATTACAATGTCCTCAACAAACACAAATCACACGAAGTTACACGGCATCGAATGGTGTTTTAACTTACCAAACAGGTGTAAGTTATAATTATTTAGTAAGAACCGAAAGCGGAACAACTAAATTAGATCTTACGGGAAGAAACGTGTCCAGGAATCTTTATTATGACAAGATAATAACGACTGAGGATGTTAGTAAATATAAAGGAAAACCGACTGGTAAAACCTCTTCGGAACCAGTTAAATAAAGTTTAATATTCAGATAATAAAAAATAATTTATCATGAAAAAAATTATATCAAGTATTTTTGTAATTGCTTTAGCAGCAATTATTGTTTTTAGTTTTACAGATGAAGCTTTTTTATCATCGAGAAATAATTCTGATGATAGCAAGAGTTTATCTGTAAATATAAGCACAAAGAAAGAAGCCAATCAAACAGCTGATATTATTAACACAAAAAAATTAACATCAAGATTTAAAAAGGTTGATTTATTTACGTATAATAAATATCCAAAAGACAGGAAATCTCTCAATGATTTTGTAAGGACGGCATCTACTTTGAAATTGAGTAAGGAAAAAATAAGACAGTTAAATCGGTCCGCACAACAGAACATTGAGTTTGTAATTCCTGTCTCGAAAACGGAGAAAATGGTTTTAGAACTTACTCAGCATACAATTCTTTCACCAGACTTCACACTTACTTCAAAAAATTTATCCGGGGAAAAATTCGAGCAGTATAATCCGGGAATTTACTATAAAGGTATTATCAAGGGTGATAATAATTCAATTGCAGCGATAAGCATTTTTGAAGATAAAGTAATGGGAGTAATTTCGAATGCTGCCGGTAATTACAATCTCGGAGAAATTAAAAGCGAAAGCAGCTCTTTCAATGAAGATTACATTTTTTACAATGATGCTGATTTATTAGTCACGAATAATTTTCAATGCGATGTTGATGATTATGATGCAAAGTTTGTTAGAGATATTCAAGAAGCATCTAATGTGAACCATGAAAACGGAGCTAATTCAGATGTGGCAACGTTACCCGTTAAAATGTATTTCGAAGCGGATTACCAGATGTATTTAGATAATAATTCGAATGCACAAACGCTTGTGAATTACATAACAAATGTTTTCAATGTGGTTACAACCCTTTACTCTAACGAAAATATACCGATTCAAATCAAGAGAATATCATATTGGACTTCTATAGATCCTTATGCTTCTTTGAATGACTCTTATAGTATATTGTTAGAGTTTGGCGGACAAACAAAAGATGATTTTGAAGGGAATTTAGCTCATTTGCTATCAACAAGAAATGCAGGTTTTGGAGGTATTGCCTGGATAAGAGTACTTTGTGCGGAATTTAATCCTCAGGATTCTTCCGGAAGATTTGCATTCAGCAATATTGATATGACTTATAATGTTTATCCTACTTATTCATGGACTGTGATGGTTATCACGCATGAAACCGGTCATAATCTTGGTTCTATGCATACACATGCGTGTGTCTGGCCCGTCAGCTATTTTGGACTTGGAGCTATTGATTCATGTTATAATGCTGAAGGGAATTGTTTCTACTATACACAACCGAATAATAACGGAACGATTATGAGTTATTGTCACTTGAATGGTGCCATAAGTCTTACACAGGGATTCGGACCTCTTCCGGGAGATACTGTAAGATTAAGGTATAATCAGGCACCATGTCTCCAGCAATTACTAAATTCATCGGAGAATCCATTAACATTTGACCTTATGCAGAATTATCCTAACCCGTTTAATCCCGGTACGAATTTGAAATTTGCGGTTCCATACGATGCAAATATTACTTTGCGTGTGTTCGATATCAATGGTCGCGAGATAGCAGTTTTATTGGGCGGAAGATTTTATTCTAAGGGAACGTTTTCATATTATTTCGATACACATAAGTATTCATTATCGAGCGGAATATATTTCTACCAGTTAATTGCAACCGATCCTTTAAAAGGAAATCAAGTTGTACATTCTGAAGTAAAGAAAATGTTGTTAGTGAAATAATTTGCTATCTTGATTAATTTGTGTTTTATAAATGTTTTTTAAAAACAAAAGCAAAATGAAATATTTAAACTATTTATTATATATAATTTTAGTAGCGGTATTCTTTAGCTGCAGCACAAGTAACTATAATGACATGGAAGATTTGACCTTTAAAGAAGGCGAGTATTCATTTGTAATGACGGATTCTGTTAATAATAAGCTTTATGAGGGTATTTTTAATATTGAAAAACTTGTTGATAATAATATCTCAGGTACATATAAAATAACCAAAGAGTACGTTGAAGATTTTCCGGGTTCATCAACGATGGGGGGAGAATTTGCCGGTGAACTAAGCTCTGATGGGAAAAGTGCTTTTGTAAATACTAATCCAAAAATAGCCGATGCTAACGTAGTAATCAGATTAACAGCAGGAAAAGTCTCATACATTGGCAGATGGGAATATGCAACCATGATGGGAATAAGAGCATGGGGTTATTTCAAAGCATGGCAATAGAATTTATAAATTTCAAATAACTTTTTAAGGAGACCATTTAATGAAATCATTTTTGTTGTTTATAATTATTTTCTATTTTGCTATAACTGGGTTATATTCACAGGACATGATGCCGCCTTCACCCGTCGAAAATGCTATATACGATTCGTTTGTGGGTGAGTGGGAAGGTGAGCATGAGATGATGGGAACGATGATGCTCGATAATGTGAATTGCTACTGGGATTTAAATCATCAGTTTCTTTTTATGGAATATAAAAGTGAAACCAAGGATAGTCGCGAAATGAAATATTCGGGTTTGGGTATCTACGGTGTTGATACAGATGGAAATGCTGTTTTCTGGTGGTTTGATGATTGGGGTACATCAGGTGTAATGAGAGGTACGGGTACTTTTGATAAAAATAAGTTCACAACGTATGGAAAGAATGACAACTATACAGATGAAAGAACTTTTAATTTTAAGGATGGAAATATTATTATGAATTGGAAAGGTACATTTGCTTCTCAGGATGGTCAGGAAATGTCAATGGAAGGAGAAACGGTTTTCAAGAAAAAGTAAGAATACTGACGCTCTGAGTTAATAATTTTATGAGGTGCAATTGTTTTATATAATTGCACCTTTTT
>CAYYJH010000106.1:0-2693 GCA_964472195.1 uncultured Ignavibacteriaceae bacterium
CTCACAAAGATACCAGGGTGACCACTTCCTCAACTGGGTGTTTACGTATTTCTAATTTTTGCTTACAAAAATAACTAATACTTCAAACTTTCCGTATACAAGCTTCTCCCTTCGCCATAATAATTTTCATAGATGTGTTCATATACCCTTGCACATTTATCTTGGAATAATTGCGCCTTATATATTTTGGGAAGATACTCATCTAAGATTTTTTGAATTGTAAGTAACACTATCGCCCTGGTCTGCTGTCTCTTTCTCCAATCTAAAACAAGTTTACCAGCCTTAAGTGTTACAAGAAGATTCTTGGCAGCACTTTTAACTTTATCCTTGTCTTTTTTAGAAAGCTTTGGTTGTTTTAGAAGATCAAATAATGCAAGCTCCTCTTCACTTATGTTCTCTGAAATTGCCCTGCTCTCCTCTTCCCCTAATTCCTCAGCAAAGTTAACAAGTTCATCAAAGAATTTTTCAACATTGACAGCACCTGAATTATATTCATTAATAAGTTCTTGAAGTTTCTCAGCGAAGTTAACCCTTTCTTTATTAAGCGTTATCATTGCAGATACTTTCATTCGAAGAGCATTCTTTAAAATTTCAGCTTGGGTGTTTTTCCTTGTCTTAATGAATATCTTTTTGAGCTTTTCAAAATCAAACTTACTTAAGTCGACTAAGTCGGTCTTTGTAATTATATACGGTTCAGATTTTACTGATTTATCCAATACCTTATTAACTTCATCCATTACGGGTGTTATATCGACAGGTTCTTCATACGAACGGATCTTATCGGCAATCACTTTTATTAATCTCACAATTTTTGTAAACTCATTAGCTCTGAGGTCAGGAAGTATTGCCTTGTAGATAGTGTTAACTGCATTTGCTAAAGAGATGTAGTTTGATTTCGTAGATTCGCTTTCAATAAGAATGTCCACTGCATTATCAATAAGCTTTATATCTTGCAAGCTGTATGCTTTTAAAATGTCATCTAAATCAAATTCATTCTTTAAACAATATTGTTTTGTTTCAGATATTTTAATTCTAAGTTCTTCAATTAACTCATCTTTTGGTTTGACAGGAGTAGTACCTTCTGGATGTCTTGTTCCGACACCATAAATTGCTAATGCTTTCTGTAAACTTTTAAACACACCTATATAATCAACAATCAATCCATTGGGTTTATCTCTAAACACCCTGTTAGCTCTTGCAATCGTTTGCATTAAAGTATGGTTCTTCATCGGTTTGTCGAGATAGATTGTCGATACAGAAGGAGCATCAAAACCTGTCATCCACATTGCACAAACAAAAACTAACCGGAATTTATCATTTGAGTCTTTAAATTTTTCATCAAGGTCCTCTTTAACCATTCTTCTTCTATGCGTTGCTATATCCAATCCAAGTTTTCTGAATTTATCTACTTCATTTTGTTCAGAGCTCACTACAACAGCCATGTCAGTTTCTTTCATGTAGTTCAATCTTTCTAATGCCTGTTCTTTTTCAGTGGTGTCGGTTATCGAATGAATTTCTGTTTCCAGTTTTTTAAGGGATGACTCCCAACAAACTTTTACTTTTTCATACATTCTAACTGCAGTTTGTTTATCTATACATACAACCATTCCCTTACCTTTGAATCCTCTGTTAGTGAAATGTTCTGTAATGTCTTCAGCGATTCTATTAAGCCTGTCTTCTCGTGTTATTAAATGATATTCTCTCGAAAACTCTCTTTCTAATTTGTCTTCTTCTTGTTGCGAGAGTTCTGCACGTTCAATTATGTCTTGTATCTTTTCATTGAATAAGTCCTTATCATCAAGCTGTAGTTCAGGAATTCTGTTTTCATAGTAAAGCGGTATTGTTGCGTTGTCATCTATCGACTGCTTAAAGTCATAAATGCTAACATATTGACCAAACGTTTCTTTCGTTCTTTCTTCACCAACAATTAAAGGTGTACCGGTAAATGCCATGAATGCAGCGTTAGGCAATGCAGTTCTCATATTTAATGCAAGACTGTCGTATTGCGAACGATGTGCTTCATCAGTTATTACAATTATATCAGACCTTTCTGATAAAACCTCAATCTCCTCTCCGGGATTTAAACCAAATTTATGAATAAGTGTAAATATGTTTCTGTGGTTTTCTTTTAATAATTGCTTTAAATGTTTTCTGCTTTCAGCGTGAACTTCGATTTCTGTAACAGCACCACAACTAAGAAAGTTTTTATAAATTTGCTCATCTAGTTCTTTTCTATCAGTTACGATTACGAATGTATATTTACCACCAAAATGTCTTAATACTTTCTGGGAAAAGAATATCATCGAAAAACTTTTACCACTTCCCTGTGTATGCCAGAATACGCCAAGTTTTCCTTTGTTATCTTTTATCTCGTTAAAACTTTCTATTGCATTGTTAACACCAAGATACTGATGATTCTTTGCAAAGATTTTTATTTGTTTACCTCCAATGTTCTGGAATAAAATGAAGTTCTCAAGCAAGTCCAGTAATCTGTTCATCTCACAAACACCTTTAATGATAGTATCAAGAGATACTATTCCCTCTTCTCCTTCACTGTTTATCTTTTTCCATTCAGCAAAGTGTTCCCAATCTGAGGTGATTGTTCCAATTTTACTCTTAGAACCGTTCGAAAGAATTATGAAAGCGTTATACCAAAAAACCTGTGGAATAGTATCGTGATAATCTTTTAAGTT
>CAYYJH010000106.1:2793-8410 GCA_964472195.1 uncultured Ignavibacteriaceae bacterium
TGAAAGCGTTATACCAAAAAACCTGTGGAATAGTATCGTGATAATCTTTTAAGTTTTTATCGAAAGCATCTTTTAGTTTTTTATGTGTACCCTTTAGTTCAATAAATATAAGCGGTAATCCATTAACAAAAGCAATAAGGTCTACCCTTCTTTTATAAAGTTCTCCTGTTATCCAGAACTGAGATGCAAGAAAGAAATCATTTTCTTTAGGATTATTGAAATCAACAACTTTTACTTTGTCTTCAACATCCTCACCGTTTTTGTTTTTAAATGTTACCTCAACACCACCTTTTAATAGTTTGTAAATATCTTTATTGGCAATAGCGGGATTTAATATACTTCTGTCGGTTACTAATGCATCTACTGCTTTGTTAATTGCTTCTTGAGGAAGTTTTGGATTTAGTTTTATTAGTGCGGGTTTGAGTTTTGAAATGAGTACAACATCAGAGGATGTCTCTCTCCCGAGCGTTGAACTTTCGCCATAAGTCTCCTCATAGCAATTGAGATAATCGTATCCAAGAGATTTGAAAATTTCAATTGCTGGTTGTTCGATTAAAGCGTCCTCAGAATATTCGTTATTCATACTTCTCTATAAGTTTTACGAATTGATGCCAATAAAATAAAGGTTTCACACCCGCAAGATTTTTTAATTTATTAAGAAAATTATATTTCGGTTTATCTATTAAATATTTTACTGTTTTTGCTTCTTCATCGAATGACTCAAATTGTGTAAAATCCTTATAAAATATTTTATTCGCCACTAATGCTACTCTTGCAGAAAAATCAATTGCAATATCCTGGTAAAATGGTCTCTTTATTAGAAAATTATTCATTTGATCAACTCCTCTTACAAGTTCATTAAACTTGTCATTTTCAATACCGGATACGTGAACTCCTCTTTTACTTAATAATAGACACGTTTGAATTATATCATCTAAAATTTTTTCTTGTGTAAAATCTAAATTAAAATATTTATTTAATACTTTAACCTTCTCAGAAAATACAATTGCTACTTCCTCAATATCTTTTATTTCCTCAAACAAATATCCTAAATCAAATAATTGTTTCATAATTTGTAATTCTAATCCTTGATCGTATAAATATCCGGATGTGTTTGGTGCAAACACTGTCAATTTATCACCTGTTATTGATTCGAAGCTCGGCACTTTTATCATTGTATCATTGTCATCAGTATCTATAAATATTGATTTAATTGGTTTCAAAATTATGTTTTTGTAAAAATTTGGTACATAAATTACATCTAACATTATATGAGATTCTTTTTTTTCTACGTTGGAATTAAAAATAAAAAAATAATGTGCCTTTTTAATTCCATTCTTATAACTTCTGTCTTCATCAAGTTTATAACTTGAAAATCTTGAATCTCGGATTATTCTATCCAAACAACTCTCAAGCTCCTCTATCGATGATTCCGTCATTATATCAATATCTATTGAGAACCTTTTTGGTTCTTTATAAAGAATTGCTAACGCTGTTCCACCTTTGAAAATAAAATCT
This sequence comes from uncultured Ignavibacteriaceae bacterium, assembly GCA_964472195.1. Classification (GTDB taxonomy): domain Bacteria; phylum Bacteroidota; class Ignavibacteria; order Tepidaquicellales; family Tepidaquicellaceae; genus BS750m-G4. Next base: position 4,312 of record CAYYJH010000106.1, read on the forward strand.
AATCCTTCATTTTTTATTTTTTCCATGAGATACATAGCATATACCATCTTTTCCAAAATTATTGTATCCAGTTTCTGAAATTTATCTCGAAACTCTTTTATCCTTTTCGGATTAAATGATTCATCTAAAATCATTTTATAATACCCTTTACTTCTTCTTTTAAATGTTCTAGTAGAAATTTCTTCAATTCTATTTCTCTTCTGCGTCTTCTAGAATACTGAATTATTTTCCCAATATTTAGATTATATCGCTTTATTGAATTCTTATAAATATTCACAAGCTCAGAACCCTGAAACGCGTAGAAGGTCTCTTTATCACAAAAAAGATCGACTAAGATTTTTTCCAATGAAGCAATATTTACATTATTAACACTTATTACTGGTGGATTGCTGTAAATTCTTTTCAATATCACTGGTTCTTTATCAGTGACTATATTGTGTACAAAGATATTCCTATCTGGCTCAATGTAAACATCCCTGAAACCTTTATTTTTTATTTTAAAATATAATCCACTTAATGCTTCGTCAATTGATTCTATAACAATAAAAGAAGCAAACATCTGATGAATCATAAACTCATTCAGCCATTTAGTATCCCATATACATAATCTTTTATTTAGTTCTTTTTTGTCGTATTGATATTTAAATAAATTTTTGGAAATAGAATACAGATTTTTTAATTTATTACTTATTGCAGGAATGTAATCTGATTTTTTATTTATCGTATATACGCCCCTACTTAGAGTCCTTATGATCATTCTTTTATTTAGATCATATATTCTCCATCCAAGGGTAGAATAACTTATATCCTTATCAAATTTTTTAAGATAAGCAAATAACTCTTCTCGAGTAAAAGACTTAAAGTCTTTGAAATACTCTTTTATATGTTTTTCTGTCTCTTTAGTATTCATACTAATTTTTAACACAAAATAATAATTTGTGTCTAATATTAGTATCTAAAAATTGTCACATATTATCATTTTGTGTCAATTATTAGCAATCAAAATTTTACCTCCATTTAAAAAAAGTGGCTATTTTTTGATTTTCAATATCCTCAAGATTTCCATAAATATATCAACTCACACCTCTTTACCAGGCTCAGCTTCGGCTGAGACTGGCACCTCTCCACTCATCAATTTAGGTAAAAGTAAATCACGAGTCTTGCGGAGATTTTTATTTTTTTGTGATAAGTTATCAATCTGATTAATAAGATTTGTTGCTATTTCGTTATAGCCTTTGATTATCTTCTCAGATGGAAATACTATATTAATTTTTTTTAGATTAATAATTGTAAAAGCTGGTTGTGAAGAGCCTATTGTGGTTTTCAATAATTCATTTCTGCCGTTATCCGATAGAATCCAATAATATAAAAAGATACTACTTTCTCTTGCAGGACTTCTGAACCAAATTAAATTACCATCTTTGAAATAAAACAAATCAATTTTCTTTACTAAATATGGTACACCTAAAGTACCAACTGAAGTTAATAAAAGATCACCCGCTGTTGGTACTCCGAATTTTAATCTTATCTCATCGAATTTTTTATTACTGATGTACAGAGTTAAATCTAGTTCTGAATTATGATGTTTTTGGATAATTTCTTTTGATCTATAAAATGGAACGCCATTATCAACATACTCTTTCGCGTAGATTCTTTTACTTGAGGTAATATCAGCAAGGTTTTCTAAAGTTGTGACTTCCCACCCCTCCGGAATTTTACCAAGTGGACTACCTGCCTGACCGGCAGGCAGGTCAACAAACTTAACTTTTTCGTGACCGGGAAAGCGGAAGTTTACAAACCATTCCTTGTAAATGGTTTGTGCCATCTCTTCTAATATTTTTATGCGGCGTGTGTTGTTCTCTATTAAATCATCATACGCAGAAAGTATTGAAGCAATTTTGTGTTGGGTAGTTAAAGATGGTAGATTTACAATTTGTAAATAGGCTACATTACGATTCAACCCTGGTACTGCTGCATCAGAATTTAAAGTTTCCAATCCGATTGTTTGTAACATATAAAATAAAAATTTCAAATCGTATTTCTCATCATTCTCTTCTATATAAAAAACTGTATCGATAGGACAATAATCATTTTTTACAAAATAGACTTTACCTATTGTCCCCTTTCTACCTATAATAATTCCAGGTCCCTTGATAATATATTCATTATGATAGTCAACTAAACCACCTGATCCATAAACCGGATAAGGACCCTGCTTTCTATTTCTTTTTGGTAGCCCCTTTCCATAATTGAATTCACAAATATCACCCAATTTAACAGTGTCCCAACTCATGCTTGTTGTTCCATAATTTGTGAGATATCTTCATTTATTTTTTCCTCTAACTCTCTCGCCTCCAGACTTAACACTTTTAGTTCTTCATTCAATTCTTCAATCTTTTCATAAAAATCAAAATCATCGTCCGCTTTTTCTGTTAGACCAACATATCTTCCCGGATTAAGAGAGTAGTTCTGTTCTTTTATTTCTTTAAGTGTCGTGACTTTGCATAAACCAGGAATGTCCACATATTTATTTTTAGGAAAGTTTTTCTTCCATTCTTTCTTCATTTTACCAAGAGTAGAAATATCAATCCTTTCTTCCCTGTAAAGCCTTGCAATGTTAGCAATGTATTGCAGTTGTTCTGGAGTATATTCTCTGTGTGCTCTGTCTATTTGTGTATAAATATTTCTTGTATCAATAAAGAGCACTTTATCCTTTCGTTTGGTCTTTTTCTTTCCTTTATCTAAAAACCATAACGTGCAGGGAAGTGTAACAGTGTAAAAGAAATTAGTGGAAACGGAAATCATTATATCAACTCCATAATCATCAACCAGAGCTTTGCGCAGATCATATTCGCTTTGTCTCGCATCGGCAGCAGCATTAGACATTACAAATCCTGCTCTTCCGTTTTCATTTAATGCAGACCAAAAAATCTGTATCCACAAATAGTTTCCGTTATCTGCACGAGGTAATCCGTAGCAGAATCTTTTATCAGTTTTTATTTTATCCTTATCAATTCCGTTTACATTGAAAGGTGGATTAGCAAGTACAAAATCAAACCTGCCTAAAGATTTATGAACACTTTCATAATAAGTGTTGCCTTGCTTTACATCACCTTCAAGTCCGTGCACTGCAAGGTTCATTTTACAAAGACGGATAGTTTCTGCTGTTTTTTCTTCACCATAAATTGAAATTACCTTACTCGGATTCTTTTTATGCTCGGCAACAAACTTTGCACTCTGCACAAACATACCACCGCTCCCACAGGCTGGATCTAAAATCTTTCCTTTGTAAGGTTCAAGTATTTCAACAATAAGTTTTACAATAGAAGTGGGAGTAAAGAACTCACCGCCTTTTTGTCCTTCTGCCATTGCAAACTTGCCGAGGAAGTATTCGTAGATTTTACCAAACACATCGCCTTCAATATCCATCGGAATACCGGCAAAGTTTCTTATGAGTGCAACCAGCACATCACTTTCAAACTGCATGTAATTCTTAGGCAGGACACCTGCAAGATTTGAGTTGTCTTCTTCAATCAGCTTCATCGCATTATTAACCGCACTACCAATGTTACTTCCTTCCGGGAGGCTTTGTAAATATTCATAACTTGCTTTATCAGGAATGTAAAGAACACCTTTAGCTTGGTAGTTCAGCTTGCCAATTTTAGCTCTTCCACCTTTAGATTCTTTCTCAAGTTTTTCTTTTGCTTTGGAGAATTTGAAGTCGGCATACTTAAGAAATATTAATCCAAGCACGGGGGTTGAGTATTCGGATGATTTAAGTCCGGAGTTAGCACGAAGCTGGTCAGCAGCTTCCCAAAGACGTTTTTCGAGGTCAGAGTTATTTGAGGGCATAGTATAAAACTTTGCTATTTATAGTTTAAATCATTTAACGTTATTAACTTACTTTTAAGAATCTATAATATAAATACTAAATGTCGTCATTTAAATAATACATTATTCATCTCAAATTTTTTCTTTTTTATCCGCTCAAACCCTCTCTGCCGGTCCCGCCAATGTCAGATTATGCACTTTATTTTCCACAATATCAAAATCGACAGTAAGATAACTCCCTGACTTTGTCAGCACGTCTACGGGTGGC
>CAYYJH010000107.1:0-8158 GCA_964472195.1 uncultured Ignavibacteriaceae bacterium
AATCCTTTATTGTGTGATGAAGCCTGCATTCATTTTCATATGCCTCTTTAAGAGTATCAGTCACTAAATAATTAAAGTGAGCGAAGCTGTGCAGGTTCCTCTTCAGTTCAGCCTGTAAATTCTTCGCATAACCTGTGAACAGTACGTTGAAATTTTTATCTGGTATGTAAATATAACCTAACAAAAAGTTGCCCGGAGAATTTTTCGGAACTACCGATATAATTTTATCATAACTGAACTCGAAAGGTCCTTTCATTATTATCGTTTTGATTATGTTTTCTCTACCCGATTTTTGCTTATACATAATTTAAAATATTTATTTTCATGTCTAATAAATATTTGTGCCTGTCAGGAGAAACTCTCCCTACTAATCGTTATAATTCTCTAACAAGCTGCCCTGCTGCCCTTGAAGAACACCATGAAATTTACCAGGCGTTGCAGGGACATGCTCGTTAAATTATTTCATTCCTTATTGCTCGAGATAGTGTACATGTATCCGAATCTCCAGCCGTCATTATCATTACCCCCTACATACCCCGGCAGTTTTAGCTTTGTACTCAACCAGAAGCGTGCATCATCTTCGGAATCGAATTCCTTTCTTATCACCCAATCGGATGGATTCCTATGCTGCTTCCGCTTTTTAGAAGGTCTGTCCGTTAAACCCACATATTTAGAACCCTCTGCTGATTTCATTCATTTGTTTTAATATTTGTTATTTGTTAATAATGTAAAGAAACATCCCGCTTGTATGTTATACACTATTTCCTTGAAACATGACTCCCATGTTATTCATCATTGGTAATTTTTCTTAACTAGTTTTTAAAAATATGGATTAATTTATTATGAATATTTTTTTTACAAAAACTCTTAACAGACAGTCAAGAGAATCATCTCCAACCCTCATTTTTTGAAGTGATTCTCAAAGAAGATTCTCCTGAACATGTCTGTTCCAATTTAATTATGTTTCAATATGACAAAATACTTTTGAAACTCACTACTTTACTGCGTATAATAATCTTAACAATTTTTTTAATCATCTATTGGATAAATATCTATCAAATTTCCACCATCATATACATAAACCCACCATACACCGTTTTCAAAAACATAGACGTACTCGAGTTCGGCTTTATCTACAACACTGCTTACGGATGTGGGAGCTGCTTGTACATCATTCTGATATAAAGAAAAGATTCCAAATGAAAATGTTAAAACTAAAATTGTAACGAGCGATATAAAAATTTTTTTAATTTTCATGGTATATGGTTTTATTTTATAAAACTTAGTGTAAAATTAAACAGGAATTAATCTAAATGCAAAGAATAGAAAATGCAATAAACGTAATATCGTAAGGGAAAATATCAGCATATTCAATAATAATCTTGAATATTTAATTATATTAGCCTATTTTACCTTAAATAATTTTCATCATAAAACATAAATACACAGCAAATACTTATGTTAAAACATCTAATTATTGAAATTCTGAAGACCTTTTCTGATGATGATTTCATTTATTTCAGGGATTATCTAAGGTCACCGTTCTTTAATAGAAGCAAACAGCTTCTTAACATGTACGATGCACTTGTATATTTCCGTCCGTATTTTACTTCAAAGAACCTTACTAAAAAGAAAATTCATGAGAAAGTATTTCCTGCGCTTGAATATAAAGAAACGACTGTGACAACACTTCTTGTGAGCTTATCTTATCTTGCTGAAGATTATTTACTGTATTCGAATTTGCACAATAATTATATAAAGTCTCAGGATTTTCTTTTCGATGAACTGTTGAAGAGAAAACTGTATAAGATTTTCGAAAAGAAAGCAATTGAGTTTGAGGAATTATTGAAAGATAACAGGGGTTTGAATGTTGACAATATTTTGAACAAGTTTTATTTTGAAACAGATAAATATAATTACAACATTATAAGCAAGACTTTTGCCGGAAAGGAGGCACATAAAGAAAATATAGAGCTCATAACAAACCGGGGAAAGCATATAATCTTCTATTTCATAATGCAAATGATAAAACAAAACATGGGCTTGTACACGTATAAGTTTAACTATGATGTTGATATAGAGAAAAATTTTTTAATCGAATTTTCAAAAGATATAAACTTCAAGGAACTTTTAGAATATCTATGTAAAAACACAAAGGGTTCGGATTATTATAAAGCAGCAGTAACTTATAAACATTTGTTCTTAATGTTTTCAGATTTTGAAAATGAAAAACATTATTATAATTATAAAAAAACTTTCCTTAAAAACTCTGGCTTCTTCAGTTACGATGAAAAGCAATTTCTTTCCACAAAACTAATCCAGTATTGTTTAGCGAAAAACAGAGTAACAGGATTAGAATCAAAGTACAACAAAGAATTATTTGATATTTATAATCTCATACTGAAAAATGAATATTATAAGGTTAGCTACAGTGATAATCTTCCTGTTGATTTGTTCAGAAATATTGTCATACTTGGAATTCGTTTAAAGAAATACATATGGTTAAATGAATTTATCACTAAAAACAGGAGGAAGCTGCATCCAGACCAGAGGAAAAATATGTATTATTATTGTCACGCTAAGATATGTTATGAACGTGGAATGTACAGGGATGCTCTTACAAATTTTAATAACATAAAGCTTTCCTCAAGCACATTTAAATCTGACCTGAAGAACATGATGCTGAAGACTTTCTACGAACTGAATCTTACAGAAAATGCATATTCACTAATAGACTCATACAAACACTTCCTGAGAACCGACAAAACTATTTCCGTTGAAAGAAAGAGCGCCTATCGGAGTTTTGTCAACATCACTCAAAAATTACTCGAATCAAGACTAACAGGAAAGAAGCCTCTATTAACTTACATCGAAGGCAGATTAAAAAACAAAGAAAACATTTATGACAGGCAATGGCTTTATGAAAAAGTTTCTGAGCTAAGGCAGGGTTTTAAATCGGTTGGTTAAGTTATTGAATAAATACATTTTGTCATTCCCGCGGAAGCGGGAATCCAGAAAATACCAAAAATGAAAAACTACTATGTATACATACTCGCAAGCAAAAAAAACGGAACACTTTATATTGGTGCAACTAATAATTTGCTTAAAAGAGTGTATGAACATAAAAGTAAGATGGTTGAAGGCTTTACAAAAAAATACAATATTCACAAACTAGTTTACTACGAACAAACAAATAGTATCCAAAGTGCTTTAAGCAGAGAAAAGCAATTGAAAAAATGGTACAGGAAATGGAAAATAGAATTAATTGAAGAAATGAATCCAGATTGGAAAAATCTTTATTATGAATTAGGAGGTCAATAAGATTTTTTACAAAATGGATTCCCAATCAAGTTGGGAATGACAAATTATTACTACTTCACTCTTTTAATCACAACAACAGTTTTATCATCTTCATATTTTCCCTGTGCACAAAAGACCTGAACATCCTGGATGACTAATTCACAAATATCCTTTGCACTTTTCTTCCTGTTTTCTACAAGCAGTTTTCTTAACCTATCATCACCATAAAATTCAAAGTTATTATTTGCAGCTTCTGTGATACCGTCCGTATATAAAACTATAAGGTCATTGATTTCAAGGTTGAAGCTTTCTGAATAATACTTCTGGTCTGGCGAAATCCCCAGAACGGGACCGGTTGTTACAAAATCTTCTACATTACCCGATTCAGAATATACGTGTATTGGTAAGTTATGACCGGCATTTACGTAAACACACAACCCTTTTTTATCTTTGAAAAGCTCACAATAAAATAAAGTAACGAATCGTTCATAAGGGAAAGTTTCGTATACGAGATTGTTAATCTTCTTCACCAGTGATGTTGTAGTCACATCATACTCCACACCCATCTTCAGAGCACCCGAAACGTAAAGAGCCTGGGCAGCTGCTGATATTCCTTTGGAAGCAGCATCACCTATTGCAACACCGAGCTTATATTCGTCACCCGTTTTTATGTAATCGAAAAAGTCCCCACCGACAATCCTGTCAGGAACCGATATGCCGAATATTTCATAATTACCAAACTCTAACTCGTGTTCCGGGAGTATGTTCTTTTGGATTTCACTCGCTTTCTCGAGCTCGACGATGTTCTCTTTTTCACGTGACTCAATATCTTTCGATCTTATCACAGAACCAAGTGTCGCACTGATTATGTTCATGTCATTCAGTAATTCATCATCAAGGCTTTTAGCATTGAGTGCTATCAAATACTGATATAAGAAATAAAGCTCCTGCGGGTTTTCATGATACCTGAGTTTATATCTTTCCCCTACTCCTGTTGCAGAGTACTGGTAAATTCCTTTTGTAAGTAAATATTCATCCGTTTCTTCTGCGATTATTGTGCGGGATTTACCGATTTTTTTAAAAATCGGATATTTATCGACGTTGACCTTGTATCCATCTTCTATTAAATCTACATCTCCGATCTGGTCAATAAGTTTGTAAGCTGTTTTCTGACTGTTGAGCTTCCATATACGCCCGCCGATAATATCTATGCCTTCGTTCTGTATTATTTCATCTAGAACGTATTTGAGCAGCTCTACATCAGTTTCATAAATAGGAGCTTTCTTTATAAAACTCTCAATCGTTTTGTATAATTTTCGCTGTTCCATAAAATTTTCTTTTGTATTTTTTAATATGTGGAAAATCTATTTTATTTTTTTCAAGATAAATCTGCCCTAAAGCAGCACCAACGACAAAAACAACCGATATATAGTAAATCCATAATAACACAATCACAAACGCTGCATAAACTCCGTATACTTTTCCGAGTGTAGAGAACTTCAAAATATATATGGTGAATAAATATTTCAATATCTCAAAAAACACAGCAGCATAAATGGCAGAAAAGGCAACAACCTTCCTTGGAAACTCAATATTCGGAACGTGAGCATACAATATGTAGAAGAGAATATATGTAAATATAAAAGGCACGAAAAACGGAATTATTTTTTCAAAGATATTGAATGTTAAAACATTAAAGAATATTCCGTGTGAATATTCATTCAGGATTTGAAAACCCGAAGTTAAAGAAAGTGTTATCACAAACAATATTAAAGTAACAAAAATTAATATGAAATCGCGAATTTTTCCTATAAAAAAATTAATTTGATCATCTACATTATAAATCCTGTTGAGTACGTCACGCATTGAACTGAATAAACTACCCATGAACCACAGTAAACCTCCTATACCGATTGCTGCCGTCAGGAAAGTATAAGAAGTAATTTCATTTACTCTCCTAATTATATAAGAAATAAATTTCTCTTTCTCTGATTCCAGTATTGGCAAAATGCTGTTTAGATAAATACTGAATTTTTCCAGCGTGTCGGATGATTCGAGGTAAACACCGAGCAAAGAAAAAAGTATAAGATTAAATGGAATTATACACAGGACAATGTTAAATGCAATGCCGGATGATAAGACCCAAATGTGATCTTTCTCAAATTTTCTGTACAGGTTCTTTAGATAATAAAAAACGGTTTCATAAAACGTTTTGAATCTGAATGATTGGAACATGAGTGTAAGACTTCTTATCATCAATTAATTAACTTTTATTTCCTTCTCTCTGTTCGGAATTTTATTTCTAAGTCTTAGAATAAATCAGTATATATGGAAATTGATAAACCATATATGATTTTTATAGAACTTGAGCAATATAATTATGTAATTTATGATATTAAAGATAGAAAGAAGTAAAGAGTTTGTGAAGACATACCAGCTCTATAACTGATAAAAAACAGCCCGGTAATAAATTACCAGGCTGATTATGGAAGGAAACAAGGAGAAAGAAAAATGAAAAAATATTACAAATTTATTAAAATCATTTAATCAAAGTTATACGGTTTATAATGACATTATTATCAGTCAAGAATTTATAAAAATATATTCCACTCGAAAAATTTCCAGCATCCCACTTAATAGTATGAGTGCCCGAATTTAATTTATTATTTACAAGTACTTCTACTTCCTGCCCGAGTGTATTGTAGACTAACAGTTTTACAACAGTAGGGTTTGCTAATTTTATTTCGAAATTTGTATCAGGATTGAAGGGATTTGGATAATTAGTTATTTGTGCATCTTTCGATTCAGTATTGACACCGGTAGATGGACACATAGCTTTATTTAATACTGTCCATAAATATTTAGTCCAGGGAACGCAATCCTGTTTATAGTACCACCAAAAATATCCACCTACATAATTTGGAGTTGTAATGTTCATTCTGTAATAGCGATTGATATATTCTTCTTTTCTTGTAGCTATATTTGTACCGCATTCTCCAATGCCTAATTTCGAATTTGGAAACATTGTATGCAGACTGTCGAAAACTTGCTGCCAATCCGGTTGATAGTTATTGCAATCGTCTTCATAATATGAAACCAGTACGTAATCAATTTTATTTTTAATTCTTTCAGGAATGTTCTCATGTGCCCATCTGAACATTTCGTTATGTGGATTCTCCCAGCAATTTTTATTATAGTATAATGTTAGTGCTGTTAGTTTTCCCGCTGCGCTAAGAGTGTCGAATGCATAAGATATTTTATTTATGACGCTTTGTTTACTCCCCAACCACTCCCCGTTAACTTCATTTCCGATTTCCCAAATGTCGACTTTATTTCCTAAAACTCCCAGATATTCTTTTACCCTATTCTTATATTGGTTTACAGTGTACTCATGCATATAGTAACTGTCTAAGATCTCACCCATTATATAACTAACGTTATGAATTTTATTTACTGCATTTGTATAATCTGAGGCAGGCTGCCATTCATCGAATACAATTCTTGTGGTAGGTTTTATATTAAGATTGGATAACGATGTTACAATTTTATTTATATTACCAACAGCATCTATCGTGACACCATAGATTCGATCCATTGAACCAGATGGATTGGAGTTGGAAAGATTAGTACAGAATATAATTGCTAAGATTACTAAACAAATATTTGTAAATATTCTCTTCATCTTTTCGGAATTATGAAGAAAAATTTATAAAAATAAATTTAAAGTCTTCCGCAATCTCTATTAAAAATAAGAACCATCAGATAAATCAGTCACAGATGAATGATTAATCCACGTGTGTTGTATCAGTTCCCGATGATTCCGTAGGTGAACTGCCTAAATGGCAGCTTTCTAATGAGATCAATGTTAACACTACAATCACAATTCCTATTAATACTTTCATGATCTTTCCTTAAATCAATTTTAAAAAACCTTTATTTATTTACACCATAAAACCAACAACCAGTATCGCAAAAAGTACAATTACTACTGCTGCACATGAAATGTTAAATCTTGAGTTTGATTTACGAGATTTCATTGTTACCCCTTTCAATTTAAAGAGTTTAATTTTTATTAAATTTAATGTATTTAATTCTTAAAATATGTAGGCTGATGTATGAAAATTCAGTAAGACAAGTTCCTACACTATTATATTAGAATTATAAGAGCATTAATACTTCTATTATTAATAGATTTTTTTACCTATGCTCTTTACGTACATAGAACCGTTAATCCACCAGTGTTGTATCGCTTCCTGCCGGACCTGTTGGTGAATTGCCAAAATGGCAGCTTTCCAGCGAAATCAAAGTTAAAACTATGATTGCGATTGCGATTAAAACCTTCATTGTTTTTCCCCTTACTGCTAAATTTATTTTGTAAGATTTATAAAAAGCTTATTAACTATATTATAAGATAAATAATAGTTATTAAACTATGCTTAATATGAATATACTTTTCTAAATTGTCAAGGGGAAAATCAATCTTTGCTTATATTTGCTTTCACATCTGTCCAAACGTTTTTATTTATGGTAAAAATATTGTAAATAAGATGCATTCAGAATGAATAATCACTGTAATCTAACTCATCTTCCTTTGGTTCCCCCTTCTCTTGCAAAGAGAAGGGGTTTAGCCTGCCTCTACCTAGCAGTAGACAGGTGCTGCAGGCGGGGGGGTTGAGTACAACAAAATTTAAAAAGAGTTATTTTTATTTTATAATTAAACATTTTCCGTTAATTAAACTTATCCTGGACAGATATGATTTGCTTTAATATTATTGTTTAAAAAGAAAGAAGAGATGTAGTGGGAGTTACATTACAATATTATAATGTATTGTAACTGTTTGAATTTGAATATCACTCT
>CAYYJH010000108.1:0-2396 GCA_964472195.1 uncultured Ignavibacteriaceae bacterium
GATCATCCTGCCTTTGCTTACGCTGACCTTCGACTTCAATCTCTTCAATTGTGTACAGCCTTTCAACTAATAAAACATAAATATTCCTCGTTTCTGAATTTTTTAATACAATTCCCTTCTCATCATAAGGAGCATAATCTTCGTATGCTATCTGAAGTTCATATTCCCCTTCATCAAGCTCAAATGAAAATTTACCATATGCATCTGTATATGATACGAAAGATTCTTCTGTTAATGAATTCTTAACATTTATCTCGAGGTCTTCCGGATTTAAATTATGCTCAGTTGTTACCACTCCTTTCAGATAACATTTCGTTGTATCTTCCTGAGCATTCAGAAAAGAGAAATTCAGAATGGTTAATAATATTATGATAAGTTTTATAATCCTGAACATTTTATCGACCAAATATACGATAGTTAGTAATCACTTTAATAACGTGTTAACTATATTATTAGTTTCAAGTACTTTTTGATATGCAAAAACTTTTAGATTTGATTGTTGTCCTTCTGAGTGGAGCAAAGAATTTCATGAAAAATGCAATACGAGATACTTCAGTCGTCACGATTTATAGTAACTCCTTCAGAATGATAAGCTCAAAATATAGCAACGAGAGAAAAAGGAGTTAAAAATCCAGGTAATAAATTATCCGGATTTAAATTTATATTACAATTCTCTATCACTTTTTGTAACATTTCACTAAATTTAAACGTCTAAAAAAACATAAGAAATTTTTGTATTAATAAAATCAATCAAAATGAAATACTATCTACCATTTTTATCTCTAATCTTGTTATTCATTTTTGCATCACTAACATTTTCATGCAGCAATGGAAATTACATTTATAAATCTAAAATTGAAAAATCTACAGATTACAGAATCGTCGATATGGAACCATTCTCCGGAATTTCATTAAACATCAGTGCAAATGTTTATTTGTCTCAGGGTGAAACACACAGTGTAAGAATTGAAGCTGATGAAAATATTAAAAACAAAATCATCACAGAAGTTAAAGACAATGTATTAATCATCAAGTGTGATAAATCGTTACACAACAGCAAAGACATAAAAATCTACGTTACAATGAAAGAGCTTGATCTTATTGAGTTAAACGGTTCCGGTGATATTATTTGTCAGGATAGTTTTAATTCAGATAACATTGCAATCGAGATTACAGGTTCAGGTGATATAACTTTATCTGGCAGAGCTGAAAACCAGGCTATCGAGATTAACGGATCTGGAGATTTGAAATCTTTCGATATGATAACTACGAATTGTGCAATTACAATACAGGGTTCAGGTGATTGTGAAGTTAATGTCAAAAATGCGTTGGCTGTTGAAATCTACGGGAGTGGTGATGTAACTTATAAAGGTAATCCTGTAGTTACCAAAGAAATAGATGGTTCGGGTTCGGTGAAAAATTACTAATACAATCATATTGAAGAAGAAATGTTAATTAACCTGAAAGAACTTAACCTAAAAGGTAATCCCTTAAAAGAGGGTGAGATTGAAAACATCAGACAAATCTTTTCTGGATATACAGTTATTTACTAAAAAATATTCCTTAAAAAGGTGCTGCTAATTATTAAGTGGCACCTTATTTCTTATTAAATTACACAACTCGTTTCAAAATAATAATTGAGATATCATCGTTTGGTCGTGTATTCACAGCAAATTTTTCTATTTCATTCAGTAATATACCTCCTGCTTCCTGCGGTGTATAATTTGTGAATCCTTTTATAATATTCAAAAAGCGTTCTTCACCATAAAATTCACCGGATTCATTCCTTGCTTCGGTAATTCCATCGGAATACACTATCAACAATTCATCTTTATTTAATTTTAACTTATTTTCTTTATACTTAGCTTTGCTCATAATTCCTAAAGCCGCATCACCTTTCGGTAATTGTTCAACGGAAGATTCTTTTAAAACAACAGGCGGCATGTGACCGGCATTTATATATCGAATCATTCCATCCTCAGAAGTTAATTCTAAATAAATCATTGAAGCAAAAACATTTGATAGACTGTCGCGAAAAAAAATCTGATTTATTTTGGTACCAAGTTTTGACAAAGAAATAAAATCAGGAAGTAATGCTCTTAATGTTGATTGTAGTTTTGCCATCAAAAGAGCTGCCCGTAAACCCTTTCCCGAAACATCACCCAGAGCTATTCCAAAACGTTTACCTGTAACTTTTAAAAAATCCAGCAAGTCTCCACCAACGTCATTTGCAGGTCTAGTATAAAGCCATGCTGACCATCCCGGAATTTCAGGAGTTTGCTCCGGCATCAGCTCGTCCTGAACATACCTCCCTGCCTGAAGTTCATAATGAGCAAGCAGCTTATCTTTAAGCTCAAGCATCAGTACGAACAGTAAAAGTATAAAGCCCAGGGTAT
>CAYYJH010000108.1:2496-8098 GCA_964472195.1 uncultured Ignavibacteriaceae bacterium
TTATCTTTAAGCTCAAGCATCAGTACGAACAGTAAAAGTATAAAGCCCAGGGTATCCGTACCCTGACCTATTCGAACATGTTCGTTAATTACTATTTTTTCCGAAATAATTATTAGAATAACACTTGTAACAATTAAAATTCTTCTTACGGGTGTGAGCTTAAAAAAAAGACTTTTCATTAACCAAACGAACATAAAGAAATACTTTTTTATAAAACCCATCTCCTCAAGTCGTTTCTTCCTTTCTTCGCTAATATAAAACTCTTTTAAATCATTAAAATCCTGTTTGAGTGTTGTTTTGAAGTCTTCTTTCTTGAGGTCTTCTAGGATGGTCTTTCCCATTTTAGGTTCATCACTTTGCCTGGTTGAATGGTTGGTAGAATTTTTTGTCATAGTTCTTCCAATTCTAATTAATAATAATCACAGTTAAATAATACGTTAAAGTATTGAATAAAGTTATGTGATATTTCGCTATCAATCTTATATCTTAAGTCATATCAAAAATATTTAATTTTTAATTCTCAATTTCTAATAAATTCACAATTAATAATTTACAATTTTCAAATCTTTTTATTTTCTGGTATCACATTTATCAATTACGTAATACTAATTTAAAAATATTTGAAAATTAATCATTGAAAATTCATTGGAAATTAAAAATTAGAAATTGATAATTATTACTTTTAGTATAAACTAAATTTATAAATTTAAACACTTGATAAAATTAATTAATTTGAAAGTACATTACAATAATAAACTATGAAAGACAAAGTCAACGAAATAGTAAATACTATCGAAAACAAAATCATTGGTTACAGAAGGAACTTCCACCGGTATGCTGAATCAGGCTGGACTGAATTCAGAACCTCATCACTCGTTGCAAGAAGACTTACTGATTTAGGATTAGAAGTTAAGATTGGTAAAGAAGTGATGAAAGAAAAAGACAGAATGGGTTTACCCGAAAAAGAAATCCTTGAAGTGAATTGGCATAGGGCAAAAGAGCAGGGAGGCGATAAACATTTTTTAGAATTTGTAAAGAACGGTTTTACAGGAGTTGTGGGTATCATAAAAAATGGAGAAGGACCTGTCATAGGTTTGCGTTTTGACATGGATGCTCTTGATATTAAAGAAGACCTCACGGATAATCACAGACCATTCCGCAAAGGATTTGCATCGGTAAATAATAACGTTATGCATGCATGCGGACATGACGGTCATACATCGGCAGGTCTTGGTATCGCAGAAATAATAATGAAACTTAAAGATGAAATTAAGGGTACGATTAAACTTATATTCCAGCCTGCCGAAGAAGGCGTCATGGGAGCAAAATCAATGGTTTCAGCGGGTGTAGTCGATGATGTCAATTTTTTGTTAGGGCATCACGTTATGAGTGGATGGAAGCTGGGTGAAATCATTCCTGGTATGGGAAATTATGCAGCAACACAAAAATTTGATGCAGCGTTCACAGGAAAACCAGCTCATGCAGGAGGGAGTCCTGAAAAAGGAAATAATGCTTTGTTAGCAGCATCAACAGCGATATTAAATCTCTATGCTATTCCAAGACATTCGGATGGTTATACAAGAATAAACGTGGGGAAGTTAAACGCCGGTACAGGACGTAATGTGATATGTTCAGATGCACACCTTTTAATAGAAACACGCGGTAAAACTACCGAACTTAATGAATACATGTACGAAAAAGCTGTTAACATCTTAGAGACCTCCGCTAAGATGTATGACTGCAAAATTGAAATAAAAGAAATGGGTGGAGCACAAAATGCAAACAGCAATACCGAATTATCAAAACGCGTAGAAAATGTTGCCACCGAAATCGGTGGTTTTACATTTTTCCCATCAAGAAAAGGAGGTGGAAGTGAAGATATAACTTATATGATGAAACGTGTTCAGGATAATGGAGGTCTTGCTGCAAACATTGGTATCGGAGCGGACTTTAACGGTATAAGCATTAATGACGCCAAACGTGATGCTGTTCTTGGTGCACATACATCTGTTTTTGATTTTGATGAGAAAGCAATATTAATTGCAATGAAACTTTTATCACTTGTTACTTTTGATTTAATAAAAGAACAAAATATTTCTCATAATTTAAAATAATTACAAATTTGAATTACAGATTGTTAATTGGTAATACGATGAAATTTGCAATATCGAAAATTAAAAATTATTTTCAATGATAGTTTTTAAAATACGCAACGCCATACAAGATGATTACGAAGCTGCTTACAAAATTAAAAAAAATGCTCTTCAATCATATGTTGAAAAGACATGGGGATGGAACGAAGAGTTTCAGAGAAATTATCACAAGAAACATTTCGAACCGAAAAATCTGAAAATAATAGAAGTGGAAAGCAAACCTATCGGAAGCTTAAAAATTATTAATAAAAAGAATCACATCTTTTTATCAGAACTCTTTATAATTCAAAAATATCAATCAATGAATATCGGTTCAAGAGTAATAAACGATTATATTAAAAATTCATTTGCTGAGAGGAAAACCGTGAAGTTACAGGTGCTTAAAATTAATGAAAGAGCCGTAAAACTTTACAAAAGATTAGGTTTTGAAATATATGAAGAGGATAATGTATACTATAAGATGATATATAGACATCATAAAAAATAGATTTAGATATTTTAAAAGAATCATAGACCAATCAAGCTATGAAAAAAATTGACAGTAAACCTCTTTACCGAGACGGCAGGCATTATGACATACAACACAGTAATTTTAAAAAGGACATACCTTTCTACTTAGACCAGGCAAGAAAATACGGTGACCCGATTCTTGAACTTGCTTGTGGAACCGGGAGAATCACTATTCCGATTGCAAATGAAGGATTTAATATCACTGGTCTTGACATTTCTGAAGGGATGTTAGAAAAAGCAAAGGAAAATGCCCGAAAGAAAAAACTATCTATAAAATGGATAAGAGACGACGTTAGGACTTTTAATTTGAAAAGAAAATTTAGTTTAATTATTTTTCCGTTCAATTCTATTGCTCACCTCCACGACCTTGAAAGCATCGACTCTTGTTTTACAAGAGTCAGGAAACATTTAAAAAATAACGGACGATTTATTATCGACATGTTCAATCCAGATTTAATACGTCTAATTAGAAATCCAAAGAAACGTTTCCCTGTTGTCAAGTATCCTGATCCTGATAGTAAAGCAACGGTTGTGATTACCGAAAACAACTCCTACGATGCTGCGAAGCAAATTAATTACATCACATGGCACTATAAGATAGGGAAAAAAGAATACTCATATGCGTTGAACATGAGAATATTTTTCCCGCAAGAATTAGATGCACTACTAATACATAACGGATTTGCTATAGAAGCAAAGTATGGAAATTTTCAATATTCAAAATTCAAACCGAAATCAGAAAAACAAATAATGATTTGCAGTTCAAAAAAATAATATATATTATTTCCATTATTATAGTTCTGTTTTTTTCTATTCTGATTTATTTAATTGTTAATCCCATTTTCCCTGTGAAAAAAACAAACATCGAAATACCAGTCAATAGAGATCGTTTATTCGAAGACGTAAAGGAACTAACATCTATAAATCCACCACGAAACTATACGAACCTGTCATCACTCAATTCCGTTGCAGAATATATTTACTATGAATTCAAAAAACTCAATTGCAGAGTTAAAGAACAGAAGTACATAGCAGACGGTTACGAGTACAGAAACATCGTCGCTTCATTCGGTCCCGAAGATGGTGAACGTATTATCGTTGGTGCACACTACGACGTCATCGAGGAAGTACCCGGGGCAGATGATAACGCAAGTGCTGTTGCAGGTATGCTGGAAATCGCGAGACTAATCGATGAATTAAAACCAGAGCTGAAATACAGAATCGATTTCGCTGCTTATACACTCGAAGAGCCCCCCTATTTCAGAACAAAATATATGGGAAGTGCCGTTCATGCTAAATCACTTGCCGACGCAAACGTTAAAGTAAAGTTAATGATAAATCTCGAGTCCATTGGTTATTATTCAAACGAAAATCACTCGCAACATTATCCAATATTTTTCCTTAAATGGCTTTACCCTCATAAGGCAAACTACATAATGATAGCCGGGAATCTCGGACACGGAAAAACAGTCAGTGAAATGAAAAAGTATATGAAAGAAGCATCAGACATTGATGTCCATTCTATCAACGCTCCTAGAATTATACCGGGTATTGATTTCTC
Organism: uncultured Ignavibacteriaceae bacterium; assembly: GCA_964472195.1. Taxonomy (GTDB): domain Bacteria; phylum Bacteroidota; class Ignavibacteria; order Tepidaquicellales; family Tepidaquicellaceae; genus BS750m-G4. The sequence goes on from CAYYJH010000108.1 coordinate 6,721, forward strand.
TGACCATCTGAATTTCTGGAACAGAGGCTACGAAGCTCTAATGATAACCGATACGGCATTTTATAGAAATCCAAATTACCACCGTGCATCGGATATAATTGAAACACTGAACTTTGATAAAATGGCTGAAGTAGTAAAAGGAGTATACTGGACGATCGTTAATCTTCAAAAATAACTTTTTCTATCGTACATCTGAAAAATAAATAGTCAAGTTACTTTCTATTTATTATCATACACACTTAAGCTGATATAAATGAGATTGATTGTTCAGAAAGTATTTTTTATTTTGTCATATCTTTTCGATTACAACTGGTAGAAAATCTTACGACACTGATAAAAATCGATTTTGACACCATTCATTGAATCTCGTTAGGAATTAAACTGACAACCACTTATGTTTAAAAATTGGGCTTTCGCTGGTGTATTACTTAGCATTTTGTTGATTCCACTTTACATCCTTAATTACAAAATGTTCTTAAATGATGTATACTGGCCCTTTCGTCTTATATTTCCTGTCTTAGCTCTTCACCAATTTGAAGAGTATATTCTCCCGGGAGGTTTTATTAAATGGTTTAACAGAAGAATATTAAAAAGTAAATACGTAGATGCTCCAATAAATAAAAGAAACACTTTCGTACCTAATGTAATTATCGCTTGGCCGGTTACAATATATTTTTCAATTTATCCTTATGATAACATCTGGATTACACTCGGACTTACTTTAAGTATTATTCTGTCTAATGCTCTGGCGCACATCTTTTTATCCATAAAAAAAAGTAAATACTCTCCCGGTCTTATTACAAGCATTGTATTGTTTTTACCCATTGCAGGAGCTGCAATCTATTCATCCATAAAGCATAATCTCCTTTACACTTCTGATTGGATACTTGCGATAGCAATAGCAGTCATAATAGATGTTGCAATAATTATGTTTTTATTTTTCTATAAGAAGAAGGTTATTCGGTAATCGATTCACAAAGATATAAACCTCAGTTATGCTCCAATACCATTTTACAAATTCCTCTCAGTAATAACAGAAGACATCCGAAATTTTCCTAACTCATTAAAGAAAGTTGATTTAAATTATTTACATATTAAATTTCCACAGAGTCACTCTATCGAGGAGACTCTGCGGAGACTGTATATTTAGTGCCTTAGTGCCTCAGTAATAGCAGAGTCTTCCGAAATTTTCCTAACTCATTAAAGAAAGTTGATTTAAATTATTTACATATTAAATTTCCACAGAGTCACTCTATCGTGGAGACTCTGCGGAGACTGTAAGCTTGAGCTGAAAAAAAACCTTGAAATATCTTTTGTGATATTCTCAGTAATAGCAGAGTCTTCCGAAATTTTCCTAACTCATTAAAGAAAGTTGATT
>CAYYJH010000109.1:0-8003 GCA_964472195.1 uncultured Ignavibacteriaceae bacterium
AAAAAACGGTTTTTCCTGAAGGTTGTATAATCTTTTTCATCACAGTTTATTATTTATTTAAATTTTAGTATTAATATAATGAACTTATCTTCCAGTTGTTGGTGTTCTCACCAACAACTCTAAAACCTAAAGATGTTTGCTGTTGGTGAGAACACCAACAGCGAGAATAATTTTCCTCGTTCCTTCCGCTAGGAATGCCTATGGCACATGCTTCGCATAGGAACGAGGTTTTTATTATTTTATTAAAATCATTTTCTTTACATCAACAAATCTTCCCGCTTCTATCCTGTAATAATAAACTCCACTTGCCAGATTGTTTCCGTTAAAGTTTATAATATAAGAGCCCGGTACTTTTACTTCATTCACAAGATTCGCTACTTCCTTACCAAGAACGTCATAAATTTTCAACGAAACATGTCCTTGCTTTGGAATATCAAATTTAATATTGGTAACAGGGTTAAACGGATTCGGATAATTCTGAGATAAAGCGTACTTAGTTGGAACCTCGCTGCCTTGTTGTGTAACTCCCGTAACAACGCCAAAACCTTTAATGCAAACGTTGTCAATTGTCCACCACCAATCCCATCCGGGTTGAATGGACACAAACCTGATTTTTACATTTGGATTGTTCGTAGCTCCCGGAAGCGGACGAACCTCGTGTGTATTTCTTACATCAGTTCCACCCCAGGTAATTAAATTAGTCCAGGTTGTTCCGCCGTCATAACTTACATCTACTTTCGCTTGATCCTGAGCATCAATCGCATTCCAGTCATTATCGAACTCAAGATATACACCATCTTTTGCGGAACAGTTTATGTTATTAGTAATCGTTGCGGTAGACAGCAATGTTGTACCCGAACCGCATTCGTCAGCATCAGCAGAAAATACCGGACTGGTTGAAGTCTGAGGTAATGTATAAGAATTAGGATAGGGAGTCGTATATGTGTGCCACACACAAGTACCGCCATTATTCGTAATTGTCCAGTTTGATGTTCCTCCGGTAAAATCATCACAGAAAATCGTATAAATTGCCGATGGAATAACGTTAATCGTGGTTTTAACTGTGTCGTTAAACCTGTTAGAATCGGCTGCCAGAGCAGAAGCAATAGCTAACGTAAAATTACCTGCTGCAGTAGGAGTCCATGCAAAACTTACCGAATCAACCTGCCCTGAATTAAGACTTAACGTTGTAGTACTCAATTGGGAACCGTTAACAAAGAACTTAATAGGAACATTCGATTCATTAGAAGTGCCAAGATTCTTGACAGCAGCTTTTATGCTGTATGATGAATCTTTTACGAATTGCTCTGGAAAACTCAGGAAAGGACCTACAGCATAATCATGAGCAGGAGGTGGACCATATGAAGCTTCATACATAGAAGGATCACCAAGACAATTGTACATTTCAATATACCTCTGCATTGTCGGGGTAATACTGCCGTAATGGTTAACAAGATAAATTTTCGCCTGAGCATACATCGGGGCTGTCTTGATTAAATTATTAACAAACATCGCCCTGAACAATCTTCTCTCTAAAATATCATCTTCATCCCAGTATGAATTCACTGATGAACCCCAGAATACCGAACCGGCATGAGCATTTCGAATCCAAGTCTCACCAAAACACTCCGCAGCTTGAAATTGCCCTGTCAGGCAGGCAAAGGAGTAAACATAAGGATAAACAGTATTTGTAAGTGCGTTTACCTGGCTTTGGTTCAAAGGAGGACCATCAGCCCAGGAAGTAACGCTTCCATGCCCTGAATAAATTGCAAAAGATTGATTATCATTCAATGCTGCGATAAGCTGAGCAGTTGTTGCATTATAAGTATGAGTGTAAAGTTTAAGATTCGTGTAACCTGCAGGTGCAAAGAAACTATCTATAACAAAATTATGTGTACCTTCAGATATAGCCCAGTTGTCGGTTGATGCCATAAAAACGTTTTTCTTTGGAAGAGAATTAATATTATTTTCCATGAATATGGATTTACTGATAATATTACCGAGTTGCGTAGAATTGGAAATTGAAAACCTACCCACAAAAGCATCAACATAAGGATCACTGCCATCTAAACAACCGTAATTCAAATCTGTATAAGGAGAACCCGAACCAGTACCCGTCCAGCCAGGAATTTTATTTACGTCACCAACAAACAATATAAACTCAGGTCTTGTAGAAATATTATTATACCTTTGCTGAATATAAGTTTTAATAGCGGTATTAGTAGTACCCGTTACAGTGGTATTGGCAACGAAGACATTATATCCCATTCCCGTTTTGTGAGTTACAAAAGAAGAAAGATTAGATTCATATTCCGGGGCAGTTATAATAAGATAATTACTCGTAGTTCTTATATTGTTTGTGTTCTCGTATTTAACAAAGACACTTTTTAAATATGAATTCATAGTTTCTGTCGGAACAATATTCATTCCTATAGAATAATCAAGTTCAATGTTAAAACTACCTTTTGTAACATACGTTAACTCATTTTTCAAAGGATTGTATTTGAAAGGATATATTGTTACACGAATACCTTTAACACCTGCAATAATAAAAGGCTCTGTTACAATAACAAACGGAGCATCTTTGACACCTTCCGTGTTATAGTATTCTTCATTAATCGTGAATGGTCTGTCTGATAAAAGTTTTGATTTTTCCCACGGTTCTTGTGCCGGGAATAACCTGTTTGATAAGGTTCTCACCCCTTCTGTTAATTGAATGTTTGTTATTTGAGGTTTACTCTCTTCATAAGCAACCATTAAATTAAAAGATACAAGAGGAAGTAAAGGAAGTCCAGCTATTGAGGTTTCTCCATAACCTGGAATTGCTAATCTGATGTAATTATTTCCTTCCGCATTGATTAGTGTCATGTCGTATTCGGGAAGGTCAAAATTTATTTTATAGCCATTCGTTTCTTTCAGAACATTTACACCTTTGGGCTGTATATCCGCATAAGACATCACTGTAAAAAACAATACTGAAAAAGCTATTATAAATAACTTTCCGTATAAAAATTTCATATTATACCTCGTGATTAAATATTTAAGAAATTAAAATTGTATAGACCTTGGATAAATTTGTTATTAAAAAATAACTTTAATGAAACATAATTCAAAACAAAAAAACCTTAAAACATATAAGTCACTCATTAACGTGAATTATTTGTTTGTTAAAATAATTCATTTTTAATATACCGATTTTTAGATGTATTTTATGAAGTAATTCTTAATATTTTAAAAAGTTAAGTTAATTATAAATACTGCGTTGTTCAATAGTTTTTCTGTTGCACTAAGTTCATGAACTCTATTGTTTTGTTTACTGTCTGAAATCTTTTCGTGTTTTTATGTGTGTCAATTTTTAAATAGCCACTAATATGCGAATAAATATTAGCTAATTCGCGGCAATTAATTAATCATTATCCAGTGCATTAATAGTTGTTCAATAGTGATTCTGTTGCTCTAAGTACTGGAACTCTATTTTTTTATTATTTTTTTGTTTAAAGAATTTTATTTAACATCATAATATATTAATTTACACATAAATTGAAAGGATTTTTTTGATTTAATATAAAATCTATTAACAATTTGTCTATTATAAATTCTACTCTTACTATATTTAAAAAAGACATTAAGTCTGAAATCAGGAACAGATATGTCATCAATTCACTTCTGATGTTCGTTATTGTTACTATTTCCATTATTAAGTTTTCCATTGGGGATGAAAAGATCGGAGATGAAATCCTGTCAGGACTTTTATGGATTGTAATATTTTTTGCTGCAATCAGCGGGCTTGCAAGAGTTTTCATTAAAGAAGAAGAAACAGAAACATCGCAATCATTGAAACTCAGTTCTTATCCTGCAAGTGTCTTTCTTGGAAAACTTTTATTCAATTGCATTCTTACTTATTCACTAAATTTAGTAATATTCATTCTGTTCATAATTATTACGGATTTTTATATTAAGAATTTCTTGGCTTTTTTCATCACTATTTTACTCGGGAATTTAGGTTTGGTAGCTGCATCAACTATAATAGCAGCTATCATAGCAAAAGCTAACACAAAAGGTACATTATATCCCGTTCTTGCTTTTCCGGTACTTCTTCCGCTTTTATTAACCGTCATAAACGCAACCAAACTTGCGAGTTCCGGAGTCGAAACGAGCAGTCTCATGGGAGAATTCCAGATTTTGATTTCGTACACAATCGTTGTAATAACTGTCTCACTTCTTTTATTCCGATTTGTCTGGGAAGATTGATTAAATCAGAAAAGAGTTTTAAGCATTTTTCATTTAAACAATTGAAAGTTTTTGGAAAACAAGGATCTACAAAAAATCTTTCTTTTCTCTGAACTCAGCGATAATGAGCTGGATGCGATTGCTTCATTCTCGCACTTAAAAAAATTCAGTAAAGGTGAGATCATCTTCTTCGACACAGAACCTTATTTGGGATTTTCCGAGCAACCTTAAAGTAAAAGAAGTAATCTCTATCATCAAAGATATTCGAGGAAACGATAAAGCAACAGATTATGAGTTAATGGAGCTTTTCAAGATTAACCAAATATCGGAAAAGACCATCTCATCTCTTTCACAGGGCACAAGGCAAAGATTAAGCGGCGCCATCGCTTTTATGTTCGATAGTGATATTATAATACTCGATGAACCCACAGCTGGTTTAGACCCCGCATCAGCAGTCTTTATGAAACGAAAAATTTTAAAAGAAAAGAATAATGGAAAGTTAATAATTGTTTCCACTCACATCGTCAGCGAAGTGGAGGAGCTTACCGACAGGATAATTTTTATTTTAGAGGGAGAAATTCAATTAGATAATAAAATTGACAGGACAGTAATTCAAAAGAACGGCTCAGGTATCTCGAAAACAGTAACAAAACTTTTTGAAAACCATGGTTGGAAATAAGATCTCAAAATATGTCGTGTTCGATATACTAAGAAACAAATGGCTGATAACATATACAGTATTCTTGCTTTGCATGAGTTCGGGGCTTATCTATTTCAGTCATGACACAACAAAATCGATTATAAGTATTTTGAATGTTGTTTTGCTGCTCGTACCTCTCGTCAGCATTGTGTTCGGGACAATTCACTTTTACAATTCAAGGGAATTTATCGAAATGCTTTTATCACAGCCTGTAAAAAGGAGTAATATTTTCTGGGCTGAATATCTTGGTTTATCCGTTTCCCTGTCGCTTGGATTTTTAATCGGTGTAATTATACCTCTTAGCTTTTACGGCGTTTCATCGATTCTGATATATCTTGCCCTTTCAGGAGTTTTTCTATCATTCATATTCGTTGCTGTATCGATGCTAACTGCCGTATCATACGATGAGAAAATCAAAGGGATTGGGCTGTCGTTCTTTATCTGGTTTTATTTCGCAATTTTGTTCGACGGAATTGTACTTATGATATATGTTTTGTTTAATGACTACCCACTGGAGAAAATCATAATCATACTGACCAGCTTAAACCCGGTTGACCTTTCCCGTATAATGATACTATTGAAACTCGACATCTCAGCTTTAATGGGATACAGCGGTGCCACCTTCCACAAATTCTTCGGAAGTATGCTCGGAACTATCAGCTCATTATGTATGCTATCACTCTGGACTGCAGCGCCTGTCTTCTTCGCATTGAGAAAGTTCAGGAAAAAGAACTTTTAGATTCCCTAATATTTTAATAAATTTACTCAGTAAAATCTTTTATATTTTTTGCGTCTTCGTGTCTTCGTGGCACATGTCCTAACATAGGATTTATTTTTATGTTTTTAAAAACATGATTATGAATTATTCTATTGCGAATTGTAAATTCATAATACTTTGCAAAAAGTCTTAACAGCATTATTATTTTTACTTTGTCTCAGCAGTCTCAGCTTTCCACAGGCTGTTATCAATTCCATATCCTTCGAGGGGAACGACTTCCTTTCTTCGAATGAACTTTCCGGGGCGATGGTATTAAAGGAAGATAAGGACTTTAACCAGGCACAATTCGAACTTGACCTAAAATCGATTCGAAACAGGTACCAGGAATACGGATTTTTACTCGCTGCAATTCAAGAGACTGCCCTATCGTTCAATGACGACTCCTCATATGTTGATATTACTATCAAAATCAAAGAAGAAAAAAGAGTAGAAGTCGGACGGATAACAATCGAAGGAAACAAATTCATCAGTGATAGAAAGATATTCGACATATTTGAAACCAAAATTGGTAACATACTCAACGACAACATCCTGAACAACGACATCAATGAACTGCTTACGCTTTACGAATCTAAAGGAATGCCCTTCGCTAAAGCAGTTATAAAAGACATCTCTATCTACGATGATTTCAAGACTCCTAAGATAAACATTACGATCGAAATCTTCGAAAACTCAAAAATAAAAATCGATAAGATAAAAATCGTAGGAAATGAAGTAACTAACGATAACGTAATTTTAAGAGAACTAAAAATCGGTGAAGATAAAATTATAACGCGGGAATCACTTCAGGACATTAAGAGCAGACTTGAAAAGTTAAACATTTTTGAGCGTGTGGAAGAACCGAAGATTTATACAATCAAAAACAACAAAACAACAGGTCTGCTAATCGAGGTTGTCGAGGGAAACACAAACACATTCGATGGAATACTCGGTTATGTTCCTCCACTAAATGACCAAGAAAGCGGATACTTCACAGGACTTGTGAATTTATCTTTCAGGAATCTGTTCGGAAGTGCAAGGCGGATCGATGCCAGGTGGGAGCAACAGGTAAGGTCAACTCAGGAACTCGAGTTTAAATATGGTGAGCCATACTTCTTTGGACTCCCTTTGAATATTAATCTTGGTTTTTTACAGAGAATTCAGGATACAACCTACACAAGACGCAAAGTAGATGTTGAAGGCGACATCCTTGTATCAGATAAGATTACAATTTCTATAAGTGCAGGTTATGATCGTGTGATTCCTTCCGAAGATTCGAATAGAGTATACGTTATTGCTGATTCAAGAGTATTTTACTCAGGTGCAACATTAAAATACGACAGCAGGGACGATATATACAATCCCAGAAGCGGAATCGTCTATAGAGCATTTTATTCTTACGGTGATAAAAAAATATTTAACATTTCTGAACTTGGTCATCTCGGTTTTAAAGAAAACTTCTCTGTACAAAAATATTCAAGTGAGTTAGAGCTTTATCTTTCTTTTTTCAAAAGACAATCGAATTTATTAAAATTCTTTGGCGGGGAGGTTCGTTCTGATAAACTGGAGGATGCTGACTTCTTCCGAATTGGCGGAATTAAAAACATAAGAGGGTACCGCGAAGAACAATTTCTCGCCTCGAAGCTTGCATATAGTAATGTTGAATTCAGGTATTCGCTTACGAGAAAAAGTTTTGTGTTCGCATTTTATGATTTTGGTTATTACTTTCGACCGGCTGATGATATAAACTTTACTCCAGAACAGAAAGGATTTTTATACGGGTATGGAATTGGTATCAGACTCGAAACAGCACTTGGAATCATCGGCGTAAGTTATGCCCTCGGAAAAGGCGACAGCTTTTTAGATGGTAAAATTCACTTCGGCTTGATAAACGAATTTTAATCGAAGAAACGCAAAGAATTACGAATCCTGAATGTTCATACTGCTCTACAAGGCTGACGATAAGATGTAATGTGTAGGGGTTCAATATTTTGAACCCCTGTAGGTTTTGGAGTCTTTTTTTGTTTTGGGAATGTTTATTTGAAGAGAAGCAATAATCCCACCACATAGTGGTTCCTTCGAAACAGGGATGATATTATTTTAGAAAGAAAACGAACTGATGGTATAAGAGAATATACCACCAGAAAAAGGAGTTAAAATGTTGTGTCAGATGTTCTTCACCTGTCTGCAACAGGCAGATCTGACACATGTCAGGTCAGAGACCTGACATAACACATGTTCCTCTGTGCTTCTCCATGTAGCTCCGTGTAATGTTTTTGCAAATGTCAGGTATAACACGCCAAAGGTTCATACCGC
>CAYYJH010000110.1:0-7697 GCA_964472195.1 uncultured Ignavibacteriaceae bacterium
AGAAAAAATTGTTACGCTCAAAGACAGAAAAATGGTTTGTGCAGATACCATTGGAATGTGGTTCGATTATTCAAGTATAGATTATGATTTTGAACCCGGACAGTATACGCAGATTACTCTTTTAGAACCTATCTACAATGATAAAGAAGGAAATTCAAGATTGTTTTCAATTGCGAGTTCTCCAAAGAATAAACAATCCTTAATGTTTGCAACACGTGCACTCGATTCCGCTTTCAATAAGAATATTTTAGAAATGCCTTTGGGAGCAAAAGCTCAATTGGGAGACCCCGGTGGTAATACACCTTTGCATAAAGATTCATCAATACCTGCTGTATTCCTGATTGGTGGTATTGGTATAACACCAATAAGATGCATTGTCGAATACGTCACTGATGAAAAACTACCATACGAAATGCAGTTGTTTTATTCTTGCCGTAAAGTATCAAGTGCTGCATTCCTTGGGGAATTTGAAAGTTGGGCAGAAAAAAATCCTAACTTCAATCTTTTCCCGACAATTGATGATACGAGTGACAAAACCTGGAAGTACGATTACGGACATATTGATGAAGATATGATTATAAAACATATAAAGGATATTAGCAAACCCATTTATTATGTTGTAGGTCCTCCGAAAATGGTTGATGTTATGCTCAGAATTCTTTCTGGGTTAGGGGTTGATAAAAACAATATCAGGTTTGAAAAATTTGGATAAATGGATTCCGTATCAAGATCTAATAATAAAAAAGATTCAGTTTTTTCATTTAAAACTTAGATAAGTTGAAGTATATTTATTACAAAATATTTAAAACCAACCAATAATAAATTAAAAATTATCTTTATGAAAACGCCACAACAAGTTGTTAGTAGAATTTTAGTTATTCTTTTCGTGTTATTTATAATCGGCTGCCAGGCAGGTCAGGAATTAAAAGAAGGAACGTACACATCTTCAAGTACATCTGAAGACTTGAGTATTAAATTGTACAATGGTGACCAATATACTGTTTACAGGGAGGGTGAAATCGTTGTTGAAGGAGTCTATGTAATTAAAAACAACAGACTTTATATCACAGATAAAAAAGGTCCATATGCCTGCCCGGATAATCCGAGTGCAACATACAGATGGATTATTAATGATAAAGATGTTACTCTCATAGCTGTAACGGATGAATGCAGTGGAAGAAAGGATGCTTTAACTTCCCAAACTTTTATAATGGAATAAATATAAGTACGTATGGAGAAAATACTTAGAGAACATTTAATAAAGCTATTACAGGGTCACGGAGCACACATGAATTATAAGGAAGCCTTGTCAGGATTTCCGAAAGAATTCAGAATTTCAAAAATCCCAAAATTCTCTAACACACCATGGAAACTATTAGAGCACATGCGTATTGCTCAATGGGATATTTATCAGTTTTGCATAAACCCGGAGCACGTGTCTCCAAATTTCCCGGATGGCTACTGGTCTAAGTATGAAACTCCTCCAAATGAAAATGCCTGGGATAACTCTGTCAATTCTTTTTTTGACGATTTGCAAAAAATGCAGGACCTTGTAATTGATAATTCAACAAATCTCTTTAGACCCATTACGCATGGAACCGGGCAAACAATCCTTCGCGAAGCATTGCTTGTCGCAGACCATAATGCTTATCACCTTGGGCAGTTAATCGTAATGCAGCGATATCTGGAGAAGTGAACTAATTTATGTTTGTAATGCTTACACGATCTTTTCTGTGTTATGCTTTTTAACTTTTTGTATGTAATTATACTCCATCGGATGATTTTGGTTTTAACATTCTTTAATATTTTTGTATTTTGTTTTATCATTTCTACAAAATTTAGATAACAAAAACACAAGGAGCTATTAATGGGAGAAAAAATAATGTTCCCAAAAGCAAGAATACCTTACGGCACGTGGGGGAGCAGTTATTTTCCTGCATGGCAAACATCTGCTCTTGCAGAGGTTAACATCGGGCAGTTTGCTGGTGAGGCTATGAATAAGATACTTGGAATGAGAAATGTTCCAAAGAGCGACCTCGAATATCTCGTAATTGGATCGACTATCCCATGGCACTGGAAGTTCTGGAATGCACCTCTTGTTGCAAGCTGCCTTGGACAGCGTGTCCCCGGTTTTCATATGGAACAAGCGTGTGCAACAGGATTACAGACTATTATTCATGCGGCCGCCGAGATAGAGAGTGGTTCTTACGGTGTTGTTGGTGTCCTTACATTTGACCGCACGAGTGATTCACCTGTTGGTGTTTTCCCTGAGCGTAGAGCGTATCGCCGAACTGAAACACTCTCAGATGTTTGGGATAACTTCGGGTTTGATCCAGCTACAGGTAATGCTATGCTCGCTACTGCCGGTTTAGCAGCAAGAAAACATAAAATTGATCGGATGGAAGTTGATGATCTTACATTCTACCGGTATAAGCAGTATTTTGAAACAAAAGATTCGGGTTTTTTTAAAAATATACTCGTACCTCTTGAAGTATTAAACATACAGGGTCGTCCTCTTGGGATAATTGATGATGATACAGGTGTACGTCCGATTACTCTTGCAGGATTAAGGGGAATGTACGAGCTTGATACTTGCATTACCCCTGGCACCCAAACGCACGCTTCTGATGGAATGGCAACACTACTAGTAACCAGCGTTGAGAAAGCACGTGATCTTAGTACTCGTCCCGAAATTGATATACAATTTGTCGGAAAGGTTGAAGTCAGGGCTTTACCCAGTCTCATGCCCGAATCTCCCGTGCTTGCTATACAGAAACTTCTCAAGCAAACTTGCTTAACTATGGATGATATTGCGGTAGTTAAAAATCATAATCCATTTGCTGTTAACGACGCGATTTTTGCTAAAGTATTAAATTATGACTGGCATAAAATGAATACAACCGGCTGTTCACTCGTTTGGGGCCATCCCCAAGGACCAACACTTACACGAATCACAATTGAATCTATCGAAGAAGCTGTTAAACTTGGCGGAGGTTATGTATTAATTTTCGGGTGCGCTGCGGGTGACGTTGGCATTGCTGCTATTTTAAAAGTAACTGAAGGAGGAAGATAGAAATGACACAAATGAGACAATCAACTCTTGAAACTCTCGATTTAGGAACAGTACTGGACATCTTCAAGAACGGAAAGTTGCCCGCGAATACAGGAAGCCTCGTGGATCAGGTATTCGGAAGGTCAGATAACCGTGGTTCTCTTGTTATATCCGGAGCAAACGGAATTGTCGGTGCAGGAAAAGCTATGCAATTGGGGTCAAGGCTGGAGCCTTACGGCATACCTGTCATTGGCTTAGATTTTCCAAATGCACCCGACGGCATAGGACTCCAGTACCAGGGATTAGTAGGTGCTTTTGGAAAAAAGGAAGCCGACAAGATTATGTCTAATATAATTCGTCTGAACTATGATGGAATAAACCTTCCACATGAACTTAAAGATTTAAATCCACGATTTTTATTGGAAGCAATTCCTGAAATTCTCAAAATTAAAACAGCTCACTATGAACTATTCAGTAAAAATTTCCCGGGTATAGAAATACGCTCTGTGACATCTGGATTCCCAAGCTCCGAACTCGGTGTTGGAATCGCACATCCAGCATTTCCACATGAGATAAACAAAATATGGGAGATAGTAGAAACCAAGCCATCCTCAATTACACAGCTTTTCTGGTCATTGGGAATGATTCCTATACCAGTAAGCGATAACTGGTCATTTGTTCTGGATGTATTGTTTTGCGGAATCACACTTGCGGGGCTTAGATACCATCATGTAAGAAATATGCCATACTGGAAGATCGATAAGTATATCAGAAAAACTGTAGGACCAAATCCGTTCAGAGCACATGATATAATTGGTGCAGCTGGAGCTAACTTTTTAACATGGTCTTGCCTCCATCATCTAGGAAAGAATTACGGTGATTTATTCGTCCCAACCACGGAGCTTGTTGAACATAAAGATAGCGGACAAGATTGGTATCCGCTAAACCACTTCAGACCTGTGGTCAATTGGAGTTTGAACAATCAGGAAATCGATGAGTTTTCAAACTGGATTCGTGGAGCACTTTTCCAGATGACAAGTCTGCTTCTTTATGAAAAAAGAAGTCACCTTTCTTTAATAAATGCAATTGGTGAACTTTGTGCACAATTCCGTAACGGGATTCTTGCTAATATTCGCAGTGCCGGATCTGATAGAGCAATTAAAATTGTTGAAGCATACCACAAACTACATCCTGAAGCAGCAGGCTCTTGCTGGTATCCTGATGTTTTTAAAAATATGGATGAACCCGGATGGCAGCAGCTATACGTTAATGCCGAACATGATGGAACTGTCGGCGTAATTTCCATAAGCCGCGAAAGTTACAACAGCGATGTTGACAGTGAACTTAATCGGGCTATCGATTGGTTGAAAGCAGAGGGAATCGATAATGTTATAGTAACAGGTGATTTTCATCTTTCGACACAGATGGTAGGAGCAGATACAAACGAGTTCTTCCCCGCTCTTGAAAAAGCTGAAGAAGGATTTAGAATAGCAAGTACATGGTCGAAGACTGCTCGCAGACTAAACGATGAATTTAAAATCTCGGTAGGTTGTATAAACGGTAAACGCTGCATGGGTGGCTTTTTGGAACTTCTAATGCATTGCCATTATCTTATTTCCTTTGATGATGCAAAACTTGGTATGCCTGAAGTGACACTACCTGTAGTGCCAGGAATGGAGGGTTGCCATTGGTCATTCAGAAAAGCAAAAAAGGATGACTGGGGTAAGCTTCTAAAATTGCTATTAGAAGGGAACCAGGTGAACGCAAAAAATACAGTGGGCTGGCTTGTTGATTATGCAGGTTCTCTGGAAGACACAATTCAAACTGCCTGGAAGATTGCAATGGGTACAGACCATGGTTTAACAAAACGTGAAGTTAAAGAAAATGCATTAGGGGAAATATCTACAGAAGCACGTTTATCAGAGCCTGATAATCTTGTTGTAGAAGAAGCGAGAAAAGCTATTATGGACACTATCAAAGATTCCTGCGGAACTGATTTACAAAACGCTTTGAAGATACAGGCACAGCACTCGGCTGACTTCATGACTTCTGAAGCCTGTAAAAAAGGAAGCATCGGTGCTGAGTACAAACGTTTGATTGCCGTTTAAGAGTGTTGTATTAGATGTTTTTTTAGCTGTACTAAAGTTAATTATTTGCAACACAGCAGGCGTTTTATCAATTATGCTGTTTGCTTTCTTATTTTCTCTAATATATAGTATTTTAATCTCCCCTCTTTAAAAACTTTGTATTATTGTTTTCATTATGTTAATCTAAATCAATTTCTATATAATTATATAATTTTTAATTTATTGACAGAGATATCTAACATTAAAGAAAAACATATTTGGAATACAGAGAATATAGAGATAAAATTAAGAGACCTCCAATCAAGAGCAATGGAATTCTTTCCGACATCAACTATTTTTTCCTGAATAAACCCGAAATACAGACCTTAGTAAAATTCAATTTGGAAACCGAAAGACAAAGTTACAGCGAAAGAATAATGCAGCGTATTGGAATTGATATAAACAGGTACGCCATTCTGAACATGCACAAGATCGGGATCGAAGCCCCGGTGAGATATGTCTTTGATGAATTACTAAAATGGAACGGCGACTCAACTTGTTGGCCCAATCATATTGCAAGGGTTCATTTGAAAGAGGGTCTTCTTGAAAATATACAGATTTGTATGTTTGGTTGTACTAAATATCCTTTGGGGCTTAAGAAAGGGTTTTTCGGTATGAACTTTATACCTTTGTTTGACTTAAATTCTGTAAGGTTTCAGAAAACACCTGACCCAATTGATTTTGACAATGCAAGGTATCTTTTATTTGAGAGCAGCGGTGGTTATCCTATTGGGATATTCTCTGTTTATGTACGCTCACCCATAGCCAAACAAAACGAAAAAGAGCACGCTCAATTATTTTTTTTAGTGGGATTTAATTTCTATGGGAAAGAAGAATGGTCAAAAAAGAAATTTATAAATAAATTATGGGAATCTGTACATGATAGAGTAACCGCCAATGTTTTAAACAGATTCAAGCAGCTTTGTGAGTGGAGGTTCGAAAAAATTCAAGAAGGATAGATTTGTATTTGCTTTTTAATATGTTTTATATCACAATAAATTATATCGTAGTCTTTAATATAAACTGATAAATTTACATCATGCGGCTTTTGATTTTAGGGGGAACAAGATTCATTGGTCCTTACATTGTTCGGCGTCTTTCTGATATTGGTTGTGAGATTACACTATTTCACCGCAGCAAAACAGAAATCGATCTGCCGAATGGAATTGAGCAAATTTTAGGTGACAGGCAAAATCTATTTAACTTCTCAGACCAATTGAAAAAACTTGAACCGCATCTTGTTTTAGATATGTTTCCTATAACAGAACAAGATGCTCAGGTTGTAACAAATTTATTCAAGAGCAGCGCAAAACGAATCGTTGCCATCAGCAGTCAGGATGTATATCGTGCATATGGTAAATTAATTGGGATTGAAGACTGCCCGACCATACCAGTACCCCTCAATGAAGATTCGCCGTTGAGAAATAAAATATATCCATACAGAGAGAATGTAAAAGAAGATAATAGACTTTATAATTATGATAAAATCCTTGTAGAAAGAGTTTATATGAACGAACCAGAACTCCCCTG
The DNA here is from genome assembly GCA_964472195.1 of uncultured Ignavibacteriaceae bacterium. Classification (GTDB taxonomy): domain Bacteria; phylum Bacteroidota; class Ignavibacteria; order Tepidaquicellales; family Tepidaquicellaceae; genus BS750m-G4. The sequence continues at coordinate 6,709 of CAYYJH010000110.1, forward strand.
CACAGTTTTACGTTTACCGATGGTCTATGGTCCGGGAGATTATCAGCACCGATTATTTCCTTACTTGAAGCGTATGGATGATAACCGTCCTGCTATTTTGTTAGAACAGGGAATGGCTCAGTGGTGCTGTTCAAGGGGATATGTTGAAGACATTGCTAATGCTGTAGTGCTCGCTATTGAAAAAGAGGTTTCTGCTGATGAGATTTATAATGTTAGTGAAAAAGAAATACAATCCGAAGCAGAGTGGATAAAGACATTAGCGAAAGCTGCTGACTGGGATGGAAAAATTATCGTTGTTCCTAAAGTACAGTCTCCTGCTTTTTTAAACCCGGGTATTGACACTACCCAACATCTTACAGTTGATACTACAAAGATACGAAACGAACTGGGATACAAAGAGTACATTTCGCAAGATGAGGCTCTACGGAGAACTGTAGAGTGGGAACGCGCACACCCGCCAGATAAAGTCGATACAAAGATGTTTGATTATAAAGAAGAAGATAATCTTTTAGAACAATTGGGATAGCGTAACTGTCAAAATATGTTTTTAATATCTGTCATCGATGTTATAAAAAATATTGGAAGAGCTTGTTTCTCAATTGAAACTTTGACTAAATATTCTGACATTTAACAAAACAAATGAAATAACTCCCGTCACCTAGGTAATAGCTTCATAATAGATGTTTAATATTGACCGACTTAAGTATTAGTTATTCCAAGAAGAAATAGTTTTTAACACTCGGTTAAATAAATATGAATTTATTTACTTGCAATAGACTACCAAATTAATGTCTCAATACTTTTTCATAAAATCATTAACCACAAATCCTGGTACATACATTTTGTATGTTTGTGTTAGCATAAAATGTAAGTACCTCTTTAATTAATTTAAGAAAGGAGAATACGATTATGAATATTCAACTAATAATTCTCTTTAGAAAGTACTTTGTTTATTTTGTGTTTATACTTTTTTGGTTTTTATTTTTAAA
>CAYYJH010000111.1:0-7588 GCA_964472195.1 uncultured Ignavibacteriaceae bacterium
TAATTCTCAGTTTAAAAACTATGCAGTTAAAAATAAAAATCTATATATTATTAAGTAAATAATGTCTACGCATAGTTCGTAGACAATTTACTTTTTACTAAATTATTTCAGATATAAAAAAGGCAATATCAGCTGAAATATATTACTCAGTTATAAATAGAAATGGCTTTGTTCATAGAGCGGGAATGAGTCTCAAAAAATTGGGTTTTGGAAAGCATCATCGTCCTACTCGTAATGTTTCATTTCATTCCAATCATCTTTAATAGGTGTTTTATATCCCCTGCACAAATAAATAATAAGGTTGTTTTCATAAGGCATGGCATATTTATTTATATGCACTGCTGTTTCTTCGACATAATCAAAATACTCCATCTTATTTTGCTTATCCTCACCCCCAATAAATATAATAATGTTTATACTATCCCCCCCATAACCCCAATGCCAATAACTATTGTGAGAACTAATTGCAATTGGGAGATCATATTTTTCTCTGAAGAAGTCTATGGCACCTGCCTCACCATAATTTCTACCAAAAACTACTGTTCGCCTTTTTTCTTCTTTAGAAAGGTTTGTATATACTTTAGATACTGTTATCGCCAGCTCTTCCCAACCAAACATATCTGCATACATCTGAGGAAGGGCTCCCATTTCCTTCATTTCACCTGATGATGGTTCAATGCCAAAGGATTTTGAATAATTTATGTATGAATCAACAGGTAAAACAGGTAATGCAAAAGGAGTAAAAATTAAGCCACATAGTAAAAGAATAATTGTTATAGGTTTTAACCAGTTAAGATTTTTAAGACTTATAATTTGACCCAACGCAAAACTGCCTAATGCGAACACAGTTGGATAGATGGGTGATAAATAATAGACCTTTGCTCTTGTGAAAATAAATAAGGTAAATAATGCAATATAAATCCATCCAAACAGTCTGTATTTCTTTCCCTCTTTGGTAAACAGAATATATATCAATCCGATAATCATAATAATAAAAGAAATTACGTATGATTGAAGTATTTGTTCTAATGCAAACTCAATAGGGGAGAGCGGTTTATTCTTGTTTAAAGCAGCATTCTTTCCAAATTCGATAGTAGGATAGTCATGACTTATTTGCCAGAGAATATTTGGAAGGAATATTATTATGGCTATAATGATTCCTAACCAAAACCATTTCTCCCTTAGAAATTTTCTGTTTGAAGTCAATAACAGTCCAATAGCTAATCCGAAACACAAGAATAGAATTGAATGTTTGTTTTGTAATCCTACTCCTAAAACTATACCGAACAATACCCATAGCTTTGAATTGTTTGTGTTAATTATTCTCACCAGGATGTATGCTTCGATAGTCCATAACAGTACATCGAAAGAATTCATTGAGAGTATATGAAACATGAACAAAAACACCGGAGCAACGGCAACAGAGAGTGCGGCAACAAATTGCGAAAACAATTTCCCCCCAAGTTCACGAACTATATATCCCGTTAGGAAAATCGTTCCGCCCCCGGCTATGACCGAGAATATCCGGATAGCAAACAATGAATCCCCAAACAGAAAACGCGTTAAATAAGCTATGAGCGCTATCATCGGAGGATGATCGACGTATCCAAAATCAAGATGCTCACTACACGCAACATAATAAAATTCGTCGCGGAAATATCCGTACTCATTAATAAAAAGGATATGAAGGAGAATGTATAATATACTTAAATAAGAAATTACAGCAATATCACTTAGCCATATTCTTTTAGGAAATTCTTCTTCATCCATTTAATTGTATCCTATTTCGGTTTAAGATTATTTTATTGCTATCTTTAGGAATGTTTCAGAATCGCTTAGTATTTCTTTTTGTGCTTTCGAAAATTCAGTGTTCTCTGGGTTTACTGTTTCGTTATTACTGTCTATCCACTTGATTAATTTATTATCACTTAGGTAGAATTTATTTTCTTCTGTTTCAATAATATCTCCATATGGTTTTTCATAATGATAAGTTTTAGAATATATAAAGAACGGTTTACCATCCTTGTAATAATATTCTTCAACTCTTTTACCCATTTCCCCATAATGATTTGCTGTTATTTTTCTGACATCACTTTTGCTGGTAAATATATCAAGTTCACCACCCTCTGTCGAAAAACCAGAAAGCTCTTTTGTCTTTTTTGAAAAATTGTTAATGTTGTTATTTATGTTGTTGTATTCCTTTCTAATAAGTTCAATTTTTTTCTCGTCTGTTAATTCTATGTTTTGACTATCGTCGTCAACTTTGTCAGTGTCTTTTAAAACATCCTCCGCATTTAAACTATCATTTTGAGTTTCCCACTTTAATACTTCTAATTCTCTCTTTACTAATTCTTCCTCCCGTTTTCGTAGTTCTTCTTCTTTCTTCATTAGTTCTATCTCTTTTAATGTTGGGTCTTCGGATTTGTCATCGTTACCACAGCTTCCGAAGATGAAAAGAAACATTATTATGAAGTACATTTTTGCTTTCATTGTCATATTGTTTTGAGTTTTTATCATGCAAATTTGTTAGATATAGTTTAGTTTCAATTGCGAGTCATTACGGGAGTTGTTTCAATGATAGTTTAAAGATTCTTTGAATTTTTATTATCTTAAAAGACTACACAAAATAGAAAAAAATTAACAAATAATAAATTTGGAAATGTTTTTTAAATAATCATGAATAAAGTAATTTGTGTATTTAAAGAATAAGAGTTTTCATATATTTTAATATGAATTTTAAATTATTGAGTCGTAGTTGCTAAATTGATTAACTTTCTTCTAAATAACGAGAGCATCTCTATAGATCTTCCTCCTGGTATGTTATTGTTGGATTTTATAAGGGGTAACAAAGGATTGATAGGGACAAAAGAAAGTTGCAAGGAGGGCGATTGTGGGGCATGCTTGGTTTTGTTGGGAAAGATTTATGAAAACAATATCAGATACACCCCCATCAATTCTTGTCTATTACCTGTTGGGGAAGTTCAGGGAAAACACGTTGTCACGATTGAGGGTATAAATACTGATTCTTTAAATCCTATACAGAAAGCTTTCCTTTCGGAGGGAGCAATTCAGTGTGGTTATTGCATCCCAGGTTTCATTGTTTCTTTAACTTCATTTTTCTTGAACTCAAAGACGTTAAATGAGGAGGAAGCTGTTTCTTATATTGATGGAAATATCTGCCGTTGCACAGGTTACGTGTCGATTATTAGAGCTGTAAAAAAAATTTTGAAAGAGTTAAAACCTTCTTCTGTGGAAAAAAGTATTTCAAAGCATACAATAACAAGAATAAAGTTTTTAGTGGACATTAAAATCCTTCCTGAATACTTTTTAGATATTCCGAAGCGGTTACAACAATTATCCGTAAATGAAAAACCTAAAATTACAAAACTTAGCGAGGGATCTATTCTTGTCGGTGGTGGTACGGATCTCTTTGTTCAAAACCCTGACTATCTCATAAATAAAAACTTGAAATTTCTTTCAAATAACAAAGAGTTACTGAAAATCTGGATTGATAAAGAGAGGTGTTATATTGGATCCATGGTAACGGTCGAGGAAATCATGAATTCTACTACAATGAAAAAGATGTTTCCGGGCATTGCTAAATTCTTCAGGCTCATCGCATCAACTCCAATTCGAAATAGAGCAACCCTTGGTGGTAACATTATTAATGCTTCTCCAATCGGAGATTTGACAATATTTTTCATGTCGCTTAATGCTTCCATCGTTTTGAATGATGGCAAAAAAAAGAGAGAGCTATTACTGAAGAATTTTTTTGTGGATTACAAGCAGCTTGACAAAAAAGAGGGAGAGATATTAGAACATCTGAGTTTTGAAATACCTGGCAAGGATTCATTATTTAATTTTGAGAAAATATCGCAACGCAGACATCTTGATATCGCAAGTGCTAATTCATCAATTCAACTTCAGCAAGCGGACGGGGTAATTGGATCGATTGCATTATCTTCTGGTGGAGTTGCCCCAATACCTTTGTGTTTATCAAAAACGGCTGAATATTTAACAGGAAAAGTAATTAATAGTACTTTAATTAAAGAAGCTTCCAAGATCGCACAATCTGAAATTTCACCGATAAGTGACGTACGTGGCTCCAAAGAATATAAAAGATTATTGCTCCGCCAGATTATATATTCCCATTTTATCACGCTCTGTCCCGAAAAAATTGATATGGAGGCTTTATTGTGAAAAACACAGATGATTGTTTACACGTTAGAGGCGAATCGGTGTTTATTGATGACAGGTTGGTTCCAGAGGGAACTCTTTATGCTGCTGTTTTATCGTCGCCCGTTCCACATGCTAAAATTATAGAATTCGATATTTCAAAAGCAAAAAGTATGGAAGGCTTCGAAGATATTTTTTCTGCTGACGATATACCGGGCGAAAATCAAGTTGGAAATATTGTTAGGGATGAGGTTCTGTTCGCCGATGAAGAAGTTCATTATATAGGTCAGCCAATCGCTATCGTGGTAAGTAGGAGTGACGCTATTTCACATAAGGCAATAAGAGAAATCAAAATTGAGTTCGATGAATTTAAACCGGTGTTTGATCCGAGGGAAGCGTATAAAAAGGGACTGCTAATAACACCACCTCGAACTTTTTCATTAGGGGATGTGAATAATGAATGGGAAAAATGTGATTTAATAATTGAGGGTACAGTCGAATCCGGAGGACAGGAGCACATATACATGGAAACACAAGGTGCTTTTGCGTATCCCTCAGAAGATGGTACAATCAAAATTATATCTTCCACTCAGGCTCCTACTGCTGTTCAGAGAATAGCAGCCAACGTTCTTGGTTTACCAATGCATAAAGTCGAAGTTGATGTATTGCGTCTGGGTGGAGGCTTTGGCGGGAAAGAAGACCAGGCTGTGTCGTGGGCAGTAATGGCAGCACTCGCAGCCTATAAATTAAAGAAACCCGTAAAACTTATCCTGCACAGAAAAGAAGATATTACAATGACAGGGAAAAGGCATTCCTACTCATCAGACTACAAGATGGGTCTAAGCAAGTCTGGTATAATTCTCGCTTATGAAGTTACTTTTTATCAAAATGCCGGAGCGGCTGCTGACCTCTCGACAGCAATTATGGAAAGGAGTCTTTTTCATGCAACGAACAGTTATTATATACCTAATGCTAAAATAACATGCAATTCATGCAAAACAAATTTACCTCCGAATACCGCATTCCGTGGCTTTGGCGCTCCCCAGGCTATGTTTGTTATAGAATCTGCAATTTTTAAAGCTGCCGAGAAACTTGGTGTTGATCCATTAGTTATTCAAGAAAAGAACCTGTTAAAAAACGGCGATGAATTTACTTATGGAATGATATTACATAACAGCACGGCAAGAGAATGCTGGCAGACAGCTGAGAAGTATTATAATGTTGGAAAGTTATATGAAGATGTAAAAGAATTCAATTCTAAGAATAAGATTGTCAAAAAAGGTATCTCGATGATGCCGATATGTTTTGGTATTTCGTTTACAAATATAATGATGAACCAGGCAAGTGTACTCGTACACGTTTACACAGACGGTAGTGTCAGTGTGAGCACAGCAGCTGTAGAAATGGGTCAGGGTGTAAACACCAAGATTCGTCAGGTTGCGGCAGATGTTTTTTCAGTTGACACAAACAGGATTAGAATAGAAAGCACAAATACTTCGAGGGTGGCAAATACATCTCCGACTGCTGCCAGTACAGGTGCCGATTTAAACGGTGGAGCAACAAGAATTGCTTGCATGAATATACTCGAGAGATTAAAGAGTTTCGTTTCTGATAAGTATAAAAATAAAAATCCTGATGCAGTTACAATTAATAATGAAGTAATTTATTTAAACGGAAGGAAATCAGAGCTGGTTTGGGATAAACTTATAAACGAAGCTTATAAAAGCAGAATTAATTTATCTGCCCAGGCTCACTATGCAACACCTGATATTTTCTTTGATAAGAAAAAGGAGAAGGGAAAACCATTTGCTTATCATGTTTTTGGTGTAGCGATTACTGAGGTTACACTCGATTGTCTAAGAGGAATTTATGAAATTGATTCTGTTAAGATTGTTCATGATGTAGGTAAAAGTTTTAACAAACAAATTGACCTTGGACAGATGGAAGGCGGTGTAGTTCAGGGAATCGGTTGGGCAACGATTGAGGAATTAATATATGCAGAATCCGGAAAGCTTCTTGCAAACTCATTTTCTACGTACAAAATACCGGATATTTATTTTGCACCTTCTGAAATAAAGGTTCACTTCCTTGAAAATAATGATAGTCATGCTGGAATATTTAACTCGAAAGCAATTGGGGAACCACCTTTCCTGTATGCGATAGGAACATACTTTGCACTGACTAAAGCAATGAAAGAGTTTCGCCCCGATTTAACAGTACGATACTCTGTACCATTAACCCCGGAAAAAGTTTTACTTGCATTGTATGACGAACATTAAAAGAAAAAGATAAAATTATTAATATGGAAGATCTATCACTCTGGAAATACATTCTAACATGTCTGCAAAACAAAGTTCGGTCTGTTTTAATGATTGTTGTTGATAGCGAGGGCTTTAGTCCCGGGAAACCGGGATTCAAAATGGTTATAGCAGGTGACGGGAATTTGTGTGGTTCTATCGGCGGTGGAATCATGGAGTATAACCTTGTTGAAGAAGCACGAGATATGCTATTGAAAAAGAATTACATGCCAACACTGGAAATACAAGTTCATAATCCTGATGCAGATTCGGATAAATCAGGAATGATTTGCGGTGGAAGACAAACCATAATCTTGTTTCCTTTTAAACCAGAGTACAGAGTAACAGTAGAAGATATAATTCGTTCAATCGAAAATAATAAGCCAGGGAAATTTGTTGTAACAGAGAATAGCATATTATTAAGCTCTGATTTGATTAGTGGAAAACAGATGACATTCAAACAATCTTCTAAAACGGATTGGGTTTATGAGGAAAATTTAGGGATTAGAAATACAGCTTATATAATCGGCGGTGGACACGTTGGACTTGCAATGTCGAAAGTTCTTGCACTGCTCAATTTTTATATAGTGATAATAGATGACCGCTCAGACGTGAGCACACTTAAGGAAAATGTTTATGCTGATGAAATAGTAACATTACCATTTAATAAAATAAATGAATATATCCCCGAGGGAGAAAACAATTATGTCATTATAATGACTCCATCTCACAGGGGGGATGAAACTTCTCTTAAACAGGTAATAAGGAAAGAGCTTGCATACATTGGGATGATGGGCAGTACAAGAAAAGTCAAAGAAGTTTTCAATGATATGAGAGTAGCTGGTTATTCCGATGAAGAGTTAAAGAAAGTTCATTCTCCTATTGGTCTTCCTATTAAAAGCAACACACCCGAAGAAATTGCTATCAGCATTGCTGCGGAGATAATACATGTGAAAAATTCTGCAAAAGAATTAAATTACCCGTGAAGTCAGAAAAATGCTGACTGAACAAGAAATTACTTCAATGGTATCAATTCCAGAAGCAATACATGTATCAGACAAGTGGACCACTAATATAAGCAAGATATCACTTTACCAGCACCATTCGCTTGACAT
>CAYYJH010000112.1:0-7546 GCA_964472195.1 uncultured Ignavibacteriaceae bacterium
GCATAACACGCAAAGGTTCCCCGAAGGGGCAGGCATACCGCGCGCGGCTCCGAATGAGTCCCTATCCCAAAGGGATCACTTCGTGATGGGAGAAGTCAACTCAGGTCAGGATAGCACTACAAACGCAACCACACAAAAAATCAAGAAGTCAAAATAGTATATCTTATGGTTTGAATTTTTGAAATTTAAAACATAAATTTGTACTTTATTTTAAAAAATTATTTGTATGTCGATCAAAGTAGAAAACTTAACAAAGTATTACGGACAGCAAACAGAAGCGGCTGTTAAAGATATTTCGTTCGAAGTGAACACGGGTGAAATAGTCGGCTTCCTTGGACCGAATGGTGCCGGAAAAACGACCACTGTGAAAATGATAACAACATATTTAACGCCTTCGAGTGGAAGTGCTTATGTTGATGGTCTTGATACAGAAGAAAAATCCCTCGAGGTAAGAAGGAAGATCGGTTACCTGCCGGAAATAAATCCGCTTTATTCAGATATGAATGTACTGGATTATCTGAAATATGTAGCAGAATTGCAATCGATTGATAAATCCCGTATAAATGAAGCAATTAAGAAAATGGTAAAAGTATGCGGATTGAAAGATGTGAAGCATAAAGATATCGGTGAACTTTCAAAAGGATATAAGCAAAGAGTTGGATTAGCCCAGGCTATGATACACGATCCCGATGTTTTAATTCTTGACGAACCAACTTCAGGTTTAGACCCGAATCAAATTATCGAAATAAGAAAACTAATAAAGGAGCTTGGCAAGAAGAAAACATTGATGTTGTCAACTCATATACTGCAGGAAGTACAGGCAACCTGTGATAGGGTTCTGATTATCAACAATGGTGAGATAGTCGCAGACGGAACACCGGATTCTTTACAAAAACAATTTCAGGGGAAGCTTAATATCACACTGGTTTTGAAAAAAGATCCTAAAGCAGGCAAAGAAAAGATAATAAAATCATTTGAGTCCGTGAAAAACGTCGATACTGTGAAGATAATCTCAGAAGAAGGTGATGCATGGCATCTTGATATTACGGCTACTAAGGGTATCGATATAAGAGAAGAATTATCCAAGAAAGTAGCATCATTAGGAATGATAATGCTTGAGCTTCACCAGGAAGAAACATCGTTAGAAGATATTTTCAGTCAATTAACAAATTAAAAATCTAAATAATAATGGATAGTATAATCACAATATATAAAAAAGAGATGCGGTCGTATTTTACATCGCCCGTAGCATATATTGTTATCGTGGTCTTTTTGATCATTACAGGATGGTTTTTTACGAGTAATTTATTTATCGGAGGGGCGGTAACGATGAGAGGAGTCCTGGATATCATTCCGTTTATATTGATATTCTTTATTCCGGCTATTTCAATGAGAACCTTTGCTGAGGAGAAAAAGACAGGTACAATAGAATTATTACTGACTAAACCTATCACTGACTTCGATATTATTTTCGCAAAATTCTTATCGACACTTTCTTTTGCAGCATTAGCTCTTGCACCAACCATTATTTATGTTATAAGTTTATCATTTTTAGGTTCTCTGGATTATGGTTCAATTATTAGTGCATACATCGGTCTTATTCTGATGAGTGGTGTATTGGTTAGTATCGGAATCTTTGCTTCATCGTTAACAGAGAATCAGGTTATAGCATTTATAGTTTGCTTCTTAATAGTTTTTGCTCTTTTTATGCTGAACAAAATTCTGATTTACATGCCGACAGGTATTGTTTCTATATTAGAATATATTAGTACTGATTATCATTTCGGAAGTATTTCAAGAGGTGTGATAGATTCAAGAGACATTATATATTATCTTAGCGGAATCGCAATTATGATGTTCTTAACAAAAACATCTTTGGAAAGCAGGAAGTGGTAGTTGAGGAAAGTTATTTTTATTTTTAAATTAAGATAAAGTTTTTTAATATTAAAATATTTTTTTAAAATGGAAAAAAAGGATCTTAGAAAAGATACTTTAATTAAACTCGCAATAATAATCGGTATTATTGTAGTTGTAAATGTTATATCGAACAGAGTTTTCACCCGGATTGATTTAACAAAAAATAAAACATATACTCTATCACCGATTAGCAAGGATATAGTAGGTAATTTAGATGACAAGCTGGTAGTCAAAGCTTTTTTTAGCGATAACTTACCTTCTCCTTATAATAATCTAAGACGACAAATTCAGGATATGCTGAATGATTATAAATCCTATTCTTCAGGAAATCTGAACTATGAGTTTTATAATCCGACTGGTGAAGAAGATAATACGGAGATAGAGAGTGAAGCTCAAAAATATGGAATTCAACCTGTACAGATTCAGGTAATTGATCAGGATAAGCTTGAAGTTAAAAAAGCTTTCCTGGGAGTAGTATTTTTATACGAGGGAAGACAAGAGATTATCCCTGTGATTCAATCGACGGCGAATTTGGAATACCAGATTACCAGTATAATAAAGAAAATTACAACTGAGAATAAAAAGAAAGTTGGTTTTCTAACCGGTAATGGAGAGTACGATTACCAGAAGTTTACGCAAATCAATAAAATTCTTTCAGACCAGTATGAATTAGTTAAGGTTGATGTAAGTCTTAATAAGCCAGTACCGGATGATGTAAAGGTTTTGATTGTATTCGGGCCGAAAAATGAAATACCCGAACCTCGCAAATTTATGATTGACCAATTTATTATGAGAGGTGGTAATGTAGCCTGGCTTATAAATAAAGTTACTCCGAATTTTCAGCAACAAATTGTAATAGGAGACATGGTTAATACTAATCTGGACGATATGTTAGGACATTATGGAATAGTAATTTCGAACGACCTTGTGAGAGATCTTCAAAGTTCAGCAGTCCAGGTGCAATCCCAAATTGGAATTCCCATTTCGGTTAATTATCCATACTTTCCACTTGTAACAAATATAAACCAAGAGATTCCTGCATTCAGAGGAATCAAAAGTGTAATACTTTCATTTGTTAGTTCATTAGACTTAAATGCGGTACAGGGTAAAGAACTAACAGTACAACCTTTGCTTACTACTTCCGAAAGATCGGGAAGAGCACAAGGATTTTTTATATTGAATCTGGAGCAGTTCCAAAATATGACAAGGGAATCCGCAGATACTTTATTTAACATAAACGGTATAGTCGTTGGCGCAACATATAGCGGAAAATTTAAAAGTTTTTACGCAGGAAAAACACCTCCTCAAGACACGGCTGAAGGAACAGCACCATTTAACGTGCAGCCATTAAACGAATCGGTTGGTGAGTCAAAGATGGTCGTTATCGGTGATGCGGATTTTGCTAATGAAGAAAACAGACCACCGCAGGATAATATTGTTTTTTTTGTGAACATGGTGGATTACCTTGCTGATGACGTCGGACTAACAGAGATAAGGAGTAAAGTAGTATCAGAAGCGCCAATTGAGGAAGTTTCTGACGGGACAAAGAAATTTATCAAGTATTTTAATCTGATATTTCCTCCGGGTATAGTATTATTAGTAGGGCTTTATATTTGGAACAGAAAAAAATTAAGAAAGAAAACACTTCAATCAACTTAATAAATCGTTATTATAAATATGAAAATTAATAGAACATACATCCTTTTAGGAGTTTTCGTAATACTTGTTTTAATCGCTTATCTTCTTACACGAGAAGGAGGAGACAAAACCGCTTCTTACGATATTGAAAGTGAACAATTATTTAAGGTCGATTCTGCCTTGGTGGATAAAATAGAAATTGAGCAGAAAGGCAAGAAAATAACTTTATCTAAAATGGCTGTTGAATGGAGAATAACAGAACCCATTGATTATACTGCATACCAACAATTTATTCAATCAGTGCTATCGGATCTTAAGAATTATAAATTAGAAAGTATCGTTTCGAGTAATCCTGAGAAAAAAGAGAAATATGGTTTTAATGATTCTGAAGTTGTAAAAGTTTCTGTTTATCAGGGAGGTGAATTAATGGGGCAGTTTATTGTTGGAAGTGCATCAACAGGTCCTTCACAAACTTTTATAAAAAAAATAGATAGTGATGATATATATCTCGCTGATGGTTTGTTAAGAAATAATTTTGTAAAAACTAATCTTGATGAGTGGAGAGATAAATTGATTTTATCTATTCCGAAAGGGAATATTAATTCAATTGAGTTTATAACCCCTGGGGAAAATTTTAAAGCTGTTAAAGACTCTACGGGAAAATATTATATCGGACAGGATTCCGTAAATAGCACAGTTTTCGATGGTATATTGAATTTACTACAGAATTTTAATACACAAAGATTCAAGGATACAGTTCTTAGTAAAGATACTAAATTTGACAAGTCGGTAAAAGTAGATTGGGGAAAATTAACTGAGATTAATTTCCTTAAATTACCGGATACCTTGATGACAAATTATTATATCAAAGTGTCTGAAAATAATCAGATTTTTGAAGTAGATGAAGGCTTCACAAATAATCTTTTTAAAACAAAAAAAGAGATAACAGGTCAAAATTAAGAATTTTTAACAATATTTTGATGACTTGTAATTGTTATTATTTTTTTGTTGTTTGAATAATAACTCTTTTGAGAATAAACTATGGATGTATTTTCTTTAATAGTATTAATTTTTATCAGTTATTTGATCGGAGCAATCCCTTCAGCTTTAATTATTGGTAAATTATTTAAAAGAATTGACATCAGAAATTATGGCAGTGGCAATTTAGGTTCAACTAATGCATTTAGAGTTCTGGGAATACCGTTAGGAACATTAGTACAATCCGTTGATATAGGAAAAGGCTTGATCGTTGTTCTATTAGTTTCTAAACTTTTTTTTTATAACCTTCCTTTTGAAAACTTAACCCCATTCGATGATATTACAGTGTTAAAGATAATTGCTGGTGTATCTGCAGTAATTGGACATACATTTTCTGTTTTTGTGAATTTCAGAGGGGGTAAAGGAATTAATACTGCATTAGGAATGCTTATTTCTCTCGCTCCTATTGATGTTTCAATTAGCCTTGGATTCTTTATGGTAATATTGTTATCATCAGGCTATGTGTCTCTTGGATCTATCGTTGCATCTTTCCTGTTTCCAATGATAATGTTCATTCGAGAAAATATATTTAAAGTGGAGATAAACGGTTATAACACTTTAATCTTCTTTAGTATAGCTATTTCAGTTCTTTTGATTTATAATCATCGGCAAAATATAAAGAGACTTCTTCAAGGTAAGGAGAATCGTTTTGATAATTTATGGATTATAAGAATCTTTAGAATTAAAGCTCCTCTTAGAAAATAACATATCACATAAATGAAGGTCGCTGTTTTAGGGGCAGGCGGTTGGGGGACAACACTTGCTATTCTGCTCAATAGAAATGGTCATAAAGTAACTCTTTGGGAATACTTTCCTGAATATGCAGAGACACTTAATGAATATCGTGAAAATTTTTATTATCTCCCAAAAATAAGAATTCCAAAGTCTATTAAAATAACAAACGATTTAGAGTTTGCTGTTAGTAAAAAAGAAATACTATTAATTTCAACACCAACTCAATTTATTAGAGAGAGTTTTTCTCAATTAAGGAATTTCAATTTTGGTGATGCAATAGTTATAAGTGCATCAAAAGGAATCGAGAATCATTCTTTGATGCTTGTGTCTGACATTTTGCTTGATATATTCAAGAAAATAAAACATAATAGAATTGCATCTTTATCAGGACCTTCTCATGCAGAAGAAGTTTCAAGAAGAATTCCCACTGCTGTCGTGTGTGCTTCGTCTAACATCGATGTTTCTAAATTATCACAGAGAATTTTTGCGAATAATTATTTTCGTGTTTATACAAGCACAGACCTCATTGGGACAGAATTAGGAGGAGCTCTAAAGAATGTTATTGCAATTGCCACAGGTATATCAGAAGGAGCTGGTTTCGGTGATAATTCAAAAGCTGCTTTAATGACGAGGGGTATAAATGAGATTATGAAATTGGGTTTAAAACTTAAAGCCAAGAAAGAAACCTTCTTTGGTTTATCAGGTATTGGGGATTTAATAGTGACATGTTCATCACAATATTCGAGGAATAGATATGTAGGTGTAAAAGTAGGGTCGGGTAAAAAGTTGAAAACTGTTTTAAAAGGAATGAAGATGGTTGCAGAAGGAGTATCCACGACGAAATCTGCGTATGAGTTATCAAAGAGATTCAATACAGAAATGCCTATCATAGAACAGGTTTATTTAATTTTATTCAAAGCTAAAAGTCCTTATCTTGCAGTAAAAAATCTTATGCAAAGAAGCCTTAAGCGTGAGCATGATTTGTAAACGGAGATTTTTGAATTAGTAGTGTATGAATTTTTGCATTTCAAATATAAATATATGTATTAAATATGATTAAGAAATTTGCATAAACTGATCGGATAATTTAAAATTTGTAAATAAAATAAATTGATTTATTAATATTATTTCACTAAGTTTGTAGTTCGTAATTAATATTTGTTCTTTAATATAAGTCATGTAAAAAATAAGAAATTTGATTTTATAAGTGTGCAAAGTATGTATGAATTAAAACAACGTGTTTAATATATTTCGTAAGTTTTAATTACTATGGAGAGTTTGATCCTGGCTCAGGACGAACGCTGGCGGCGTGCTTAATACATGCAAGTCAACGAGCTTTAATTTAGCAATAGATTGAAGAAAGTGGCGCACGGGTGAGTAACACGTAGGTAATCTACCTTCGGGACTGACATAACTCCGGGAAACCGTAGCTAATATCAGATAAAGCAACTACTCGGCATCGGGTTGGTTGTGAAATCCTTCGGGAGCCTGTAGATGAGCCTGCGGTCCATTAGGTTGTTGGTGGGGTAATGGTCCACCAAGCCGACGATGGATAGCTGGTCTGAGAGGACGATCAGCCACACTGGAACTGAGACACGGTCCAGACTCCTACGGGAGGCAGCAGTAAGGAATATTGCTCAATGGCCGAAAGGCTGAAGCAGCAACGCCGTGTGAAGGATGAAGGGCTTATGCTTGTAAACTTCTGTTAGAAGGGAAAAATAATTCCGATATTCGGGACTTGATTGTACCTTCAAAGCAAGCTCCGGCTAACTACGTGCCAGCAGCCGCGGTAATACGTAGGGGGCAAGCGTTGTCCGGATTTACTGGGTGTAAAGGGTGCTCAGGTGGATTTGTAAGTCAGAGGTGAAAATCCGAAGCTTAACTTCGGAACTGCCTTTGATACTGCAAGTCTAGAGTTTGAGAGAGGGCAATGGAATATCTGGTGTAGCAGTGAAATGCGTAGATATCAGATAGAACACCAATGGCGAAGGCAGTTGCCTGGCTCAATACTGACACTAAAGCACGAAAGTGTGGGGAGCAAACAGGATTAGATACCCTGGTAGTCCACACCCTAAACGATGAATACTAGATGTTGGTCTTTTTAAAGATCAGTATCTTAGCTAACGCATTAAGTATTCCACCTGGGAAGTACGATCGCAAGGTTGAAACTCAAAGGAATTGACGGGGACCCGCACAAGCAGTGGAGCATGTGGTTTAA
>CAYYJH010000113.1:0-7456 GCA_964472195.1 uncultured Ignavibacteriaceae bacterium
AACATAATCGAGCAGGAGCATGTAAAAAACATACTAAGGAATATTCATCACAGCACAAAGGTTTCGCATGCCTTTATTTTTTATGGAAAAGAAGGAGTAGGTAAAGATGCAACAGCGATAGAGTTTGCAAAACTCGTCAACTGCGAAAACAGTAAAGACAAACAAGAAGCATGTAACATCTGTAAAAGCTGTAAACAGATAAGCTCATTTATCTCAACTAACGTTAAATTCATTACAGCACTCCCAACGGGTAAAAGTGAATCCGATAAATCGGTGAACCCTCTTGAAAGCCTCGATAAAGATAACTTCCAAATATATAAGAAAGAAATTGAAAAGAAGGCAACAGATCATTATTATAATATCAATATCCCAAAGGCAAACAACATACGAATCAACAGCATTAGGCAAATCAGAAACGACGTTTACTTAACGGGAGAAACAGGCAAGAAGAAGGTCTTTATAATTTCAAGATGTGAGCAGATGAATCCGCAGAGTTCGAACGCTTTATTGAAAATCCTCGAAGAACCGCCAAAAGACACAATACTCATTTTAACAACATCAAAGCTAAATTCATTATTACCAACGATAATTGGCAGATGCCAGAAAGTTAAATTTGTTACAATAAGCACAGAAGGTATTAAGAAATACCTGTTACAGGGCAGAAGCAATTTAACAGAAGAGCAGGCTGAATTCTTTTCGAAACTCGCCGACGGAAGCATCTCCAAAGCAAGAGAAATTCTGGATTCATACTTTCTCGAACTCAGAGAGAATGTCGTTGAATTATTAAGAGCGGTCGTATCTAACAAAACTCTAAAATTAAACCATGAAATCGAATCTATTACTAAAAGCAAAGACAAAGAAAAAGTTAAACAGGCTTTGCTGTTTATGATATTATGGTTCAGGGATGTGACTTATAAACAGAATGGAAACGATAAAGAAATAATAAATACCGATAAGATTGAAAATTTAACTAAATTCTGCAACAGGTTCGAATCCAACAATTATAAAATAATATCATTAATCGAAGAGACTATTAGAGACATCGATATGAACATAAATCTCAATCTGCTTTTATACAATCTAATTTACAGAATCAAAACCAACATTGAGGTAAAAAATCAAAAACGAATATAAACGTTATCTACGCTCCATCCACCATTCAGGTTTATATCGGGATATATAATAAATCTTTCGGAAGGTTTAAAAGGAAAATAATTCCCCTTATCGAATACCCCATTATTGTCAGAGTCAACAAAAGAAAACAACCTGTATACACCCTCGAACACATCTTCAAAAACAAAAACAGAATCATTCTCAATATTCCTGGAATAGTTAACAAAAGGATTATCTTTATTGAACAGCTCAATGTATACAGGAGCATTTACCGTATCCCTTTCGATTACTTTCCCTGATACTTTTCCGTAGTCTTTCTCACCGGCAGCTTTAAAAACCAGTTCGTATAAGTATTTTCTTTTGGTATTCTGTAAATCTATTTTCAATTTAATAACAGATGAATACTTAAACTTATCTAAGGGAAATATTTCGAGAAGCGAATCTGAGAACCAATTGAACACAGGTTTGTAAAAATTCAGGGAAGTCGTGTCTACCAATTGAATATTATTAACCAGATCTAGTCTGCTTAAATTATTATCTTTAAAATAGAAATAAAACCTGTTATCAACTGGAACCTTTTTCTCATTATTTTTAACTGATGAATAAATAAAATCAATACTGTCTTTTACGAGACTGTTTATAAACTCATTACTTGTAAGATTTGGTGTCAAGTCTTCCAATAAAAAATCCGCATTATTTATTTTTAGTGTATCGTTTACAAATAGATCCTGGGAAAGTACAGCAATCTCATCGAATCCTTTATCGTACAAAAGATTCCTATCATAATCTTTCAATGCAAACAATCTAAACTTTTTTGCAGGAAGATTTTCAAAAGTATATTCAGCAGTTAAATTCACCTGGATTACATAATCGGCAACCTTTTTAGATGGGTCAATATCGTTTTCGTTTTCGGATGTTAATATGTAGGCAAGTATTAATACCCTGTCAATATTGTCCGTGTAAACCTCTCCGGAAATCTCACCTTTATCGATACTGCTACCAGTCGATACTGCAAATTTAATTGGTTCAGTAATACTATTACCGCCTCTTGAATCCTTCAAATCTTTGTTGATTACAAATGTGTATGTCTTCCCGATATCTAACTGCTTATCAAATTCTATTTCAACCCCGGTACCGCTCCAATCAAAAGATATTTCGCCTTTAGGTTTCGGGGATATAAATATGGACTCTTCGAAACTTCTTCTATCAACATACTCATCGAATTCGATTACGATGCTTTTTCCTTTAAAATTTATCGTGTTAGGTTTCGGAGTTATACTAATCACTTTAGGAGGTGTTGTATCATCTTCACCGCCCGGTGGAGGAAGCTGGTTAGCACAAGAATACAGGATACACAATAACAATAAAAATATATACAGGTTATTACAAACTATCGCATTCCTAAAGATAAAATATCTCATAAGGATCATTTCTTATTTTTTCCTTCATATACTTTGAACCTTAACGTTACCTTAGTCCCAACGTTTAATTCACTCTGGAATTCAATAATTGCTTTCATATCATCTAAAGACTTCTTCGTTATAGCAAGTCCCAGACCCATACCTCTTGTCTTCGTCGAAAAATTAGGTTCAAAAAGTTTATTCAAAACTTCCGGTTCCATCCCCGAACCGCTATCATTTATCTCCACAAATATAAATTTTTCTTTCTGATACGATTTAATTTCTACAGTGCCGCTTCCATCTAATGCCTGCATAGCATTCTTAATAAGATTTTGAAATGCCCTGTTTAACTCCTGTCTGTCACCATATATCCGGCTTATTCGTTTTTGCAGGGATTTTTTAAATTCAACATTAGGGTCAAGCGAATAAAGAGATATAACATCTTCGAGTATATTATTTATATCGACGGGCTTATAATCTCTACCGGGTAACTTTGCAAAATCTGAAAACTCTGTTGCGATTCTGTTGAGCTTATCAACTTCATCATAAATTAAATCTTTTGTCTTCGTTAATACTGCTTCAAAGTTTTTTCCCTTCTTTTCCTTATAAAAATCATAAAGGTGTTGAATTGATAACTTCATTGGTGTCAGGGGATTTTTGATTTCATGCGCAACCCGTCTCGCAATATCCCTCCAGGCAGCTTCTCTTTCCGCTTTTTTGAGTTCACGTTTCGATTTCTCCAGGTCCTTAGTCATCTTATTGAATGATTTAACAAGAGCACCCATTTCATCGCTTCGTTTTGTTTTTATTTCAACATTGCTTTGACCTCTGGAAAGTTTCTCTGTTGCTTCCTGAAGTTCGAGTATAGGCTTGGATATTCTCTCAGTAAAGAAACTTACCACTATCAAAAGGATGATAATAACGATGAAATATATTCCGAAGATAAAAGTCAGGGTTTCAGTCAGTTCTTCGTTTAATTCGTTCTGCTTATAAACTGATTGAGACGATACGAACCCTACGATTGACTTATTTTCATCTTTAAATGGTTTGTAGCCAACAAGGAATGAAAACCCTCCAATGTCTTGCGTCTTAATAAATAAATCCTTCTTTAAATAGGCAATATTATAAAATGCATCGGCATCAATTCTTGTATCGAGCAAATCGGATTTATATAACTCTTCATTTGTTGTCGAAACAAGATCATTCTTTATATAAAGATTGAAGTTTTTATCAGAATCCGTAAAGCTTTTTCCTAGAATGTCTTTATATAACACCTTTAAGCTATCTGTATTTTTGTAAACTTTCTGGTCATAGTATTTTCCCCTAAGACTTTCATTTATCAAATTCAGATCCGAGACGATTTGATTTTTTAAATTTATTTCGTTCTTATTTATAATAAATGACCTTGTATATATTGCGAGAAGAATTATAGGAATAACCGACACTATGAAGAAAGATACAAAAAGTTTTTCTCTAAAAGTAAGTCTGATCTTTTTAACACGGTATACATACGTTAAACCAAATATAATGTACAATATTGCATAAACGAAAATCGTGAACAGAATAAATTTTAAATAGTAAAACGTTGTTAGCGTAACATCTTCCCTTTTTAAACTTATTGCATATATTCTCTCAACACCGGTTTTATAATCAGTAACTTCATCGATATTCTGAGGTTGAGATAACAGATAAAAGGTTTCGTACCTGTCATCATTAATAGTCTCGAACCTCCATGTTTTTTTATTCTCTGCACTCTTTAAATACTCCCGAAATGGTTCGAGAGATTTTGCATTGATCCTTGAGACCTCGATGTCAGTCGAATTTATAACCTTACCGTTAAGAAACTCGGTTATTACCGGTTCGGATATCAATTTATCGAGAAGGTTATCTTTTGTGTAATTCTTAAAGATATCCTGTGATGATTGCGGCAGTAGATTTTTCGATTCGGAATGAATAGCTATTAATATATAACCCAGTATTCTTGCATACTGTGTATATCTTAGTTCCGGTATTTCTATCGGGGAAATTCCAACGTAATATTTCTCGTTCGAATTTTTTAGAATATTTATGTTGTCAAATATCACGGGTAAATATATATCATCGTCGGGTAACTGTTCGCCTTCTTCCTCTTCTATTTCTTCCAATTCTTCATCAATTAAAGAAGTATCTGCTGCAGAATCCTTTATATCAAAACTTAATTTAAAGAATTTTTTATTCACAAAATCAACAACGCTATCAGTACAAAGTTTTGAAGCATTTACATTAAAGTCGCTTAAAACTTTTCTATTCGTATCCAGAATTATAATTGCAGAATTAAAATTTTCAGAATTCAATTTACTTTCAGCCCAGAGATAAAATGCAAGTTTGGATAACTTGCTCTTATCACGTAAGTTTCTTTCAAGATTCTTGTCTAATGTAAGATTTGTCAACTCATTTGAAATAAGAAAAGCAACTCTATCTTCTTCCTGCTCTGAAATTTCTGTTGCAATGAGTTCTACAAAATCCTTTTCCTGGGATTTAATTTTATCCAGTAAAATCAGAGGTGTTGTAATTATACAGAAAAGAACGATTATCGAAAAGTTTCTTATAGAGAAAAAGGCAAATTCCTTTTTAAGTACAATCTTTCTGTTAATATAATAACAAAATATGAAAACGAGCGATATAATAATCAGCCTGTGTAAATAAAGGATCATAAATCCACTTGTAATGGAATCGATCAATACGTTTATACAGATAAAGAAAAAATACAAAATTATTACGTTGAACTTTTTCAGGGTTTTCTTCTTAAATAGAAACACGGTCTGTGTAATTACATTCAGTACTATTGATATATAGATTACAAAGAAAACAAATGTAATGATCAGAATAACGAGCTGAACGGAAAACAAATCAAGACTAGGAATGATCTTTGCTTTATCTAAAAACTTAATGTTGGAATCGAATATTATGCTTTTAATTATCGTTCCGAATATATTCATGATAACAAAAAACAGAAAAGTTAAAACGAGGCTGTATATTATATTCAAGTATGATTTTGATTCCGTCTTTTCCGAATCTTTTAATTTTATTCCTAAGAAAGACTGTTTCGCAACGTAAAAGACATATACAAGAAAGAATACAGATGTTACGAATAATTCACCGATTGACTTCACTATTCCGTAACCAAAAGCAGACGCATAAAAACTCGGAGAGAACAATTCACTGTTAAATGTCTTCGATGGAAAATTAAATTGGAGCCATAAATACCTGATTAAAATTAGAAATATACAAAAGAAAATAATCCTTATTAATTTAGAACTAAACAGGTTCAACGTTTTGAAAACAAGTAAAGTAAGAATAACGGAAAACGCGAATATCAGCACGGAAATTATTTCTGTACTTAATGATGAGATATTTCTTTTATGATCAGAAGTATCATAAATTGGAAATAAAACTTTCCCGATAACTTTTCCATCGACACTAATAAGGTCAACTGCATTATTCTCGACGAGCTTAACGGAATCAATTTGTATATCACCGGAAATAGAATTCGCCGCAATTAATTCGGCTTTCACCTTAATTGCATTCTTTATATCATTCGAAAGTCCGAAGTCCTGAAAAAATTTGTTAGTAATATGATATTTGATGTCGATTAATTCCGCAGTTATTAAAACACCAATGGTTTCATTTGTGTTTTCCGTATAGTTAATCGGAGAATATACAAGAAGGTACGTGTAAAAACCTATATCCTTTATTACAGATAATTTATTCCCGGCTAATGCTTTTTGTAAAAGCACATAATCTGGTTCGAGCTGTTTGCCTTTGAAAAGTTGTAATTCAAGTCTTTTATTATAAATCTCTAATTCAATCGATGAAGACAAGTTCATTTTAAATATCGTATCATAAAGCTTCTTCAGGTCATTTCTGTATAAGTTCTTTTGTATCTGTGTATCCCTGGATATTTTATCCGAATATCCCGATATCTCTTTTTGATATTTATTGAAAAGTCTTGTGCACAATTCTTTCTGGGAGGTGGTTTTCTTATTGAGAATTTCATCCCAGTTATCATCAACATTTGAAATGATATAACCTGATATTAATTTTATCAATCCAACCCACACTAAAATTAAAAAAGCGATTAAGACCAAACTCTTAAATCGCCTATTCGTGAGCTGACTAACGCTTATTTTATCCTGTATAACTTTTTCCAAGATTATTACTCATTTTCATTTCTACATATACCAACTTTTACAAACGCACTAAATTTAATATATGTTTATCTGGTCGATAATCCATTTCTTGTTTCTGTATTTAAGGGCAATCGAAATATCAAGTTCTCTCTTCCCGCTTCCCCTGTTATAGTAGCATTTCCCGATGGCAAAAGCATACGAGTTCTTGTGGTGTGAACGAATATACTTAACACTAAAAACACCGAAATAATCCATGAAGTCAACGAGTATCAATTCAGCCTGGTTCGCACTGTAGTAACCTTTATCGTTGCTTATAACGTTCAAGTACACCTGTGTGTTAAAGTAGAGATTGACAAAGTTAATATTCTGCGTACTAAATCCATTCGCAATATCTTTGAAAGCCTTCTTGCAAAGGACATATTTAATCCTGACTTTCTCGGATGTATATTTCTTATCTTTCCACCAATCGTCCTGAGCGGTAAGTTTATCTCCATGTAAAAATAGAAATACAAATAAAAAAAGAATTGTGTATGTAAACTTCCTGTTCATTTCCCGTTTAATTAGTGAAAGTTAAATAATTTACTCTCATAAATCAATTTACAAGATTGCATTATGGGTAACACATACTAACGAGTAATTCTGATTCAAAACTGTATTGAATAAAAATTAATGAAGAAGTAAATTTGCAACTCCATGCCGGGATAGCTCAGATGGTTAGAGCGGCGGAATCATAATCCGTAGGTCGTGGGTTCGATCCCCTCTCCCGGTACGAAA
>CAYYJH010000114.1:0-1273 GCA_964472195.1 uncultured Ignavibacteriaceae bacterium
GTTTTAGTTATTGGATATTGTAGGCTCCGATTGACTTTCTCTTATTTTCACGTTTTCTATTTCCTTATTAAGAAAATAGCTCAACACAGTTCTTACAAGTACAATTCCCCCTAATATTCCAAGTTCTTCAAGTGTGGGTATCATAATAGTTCGGATAATATCAGCAGCAATTAAGAACTCCAAACCAAGCAATAAGTAATTTCCAAGGTTGCGTCTTATATTTCCAATTCTTTCAATCTCGAATTTACCGAAAAACTTTGAGATTTCAGTTTTGATAAGATTTATTATTGCAAGCAATGCTCCGTATGCCATTATTGCAATACTGATCATTCCTATTATAAACGATATGTCTTCTAATATTTTCGCTGGATTTAATTTTATTGTTTAAATAGCAGTTTGTTAAGTATAATTCAATGTTATACAAATAAATTAAATATTTACATTTTTATTTTTTAGTTTCCTAAACGAACTTATTGATGTTATAAGATAAATCAGGAAAAATATTCTTGCAATTATCCAGAATATTGATTGATTACCTCCACTTGTTGCCATGAAAAAAATACCGAGCAAGGCATCAAGGATTAGCAAAATAATTGCTGCTATTAATGCTATAAGTGAGCCTCTTTTAACTGCAATGCTTAATATAAGAAAAACAAATCCAAACACAGTGTAACCTAAACCAAATTCCAATCCTAATTCCTGTAAGTTAAAAATAGTTGATAGTACACCAATTCCGATATTGATTACAGCGATTATCAATAATATTGCAAATGCTCCCTTAACTTTTGACATAGGGTCTGAATCCGACCCGGGGAGTGGTTCACCGTCTCTTGTCAGGAATAATCCGGAAGTTAAACCGATTTTTAACTTTACGAACAGTTTTGAACCATCGTTTAATTGAAATTCTCTTCCTTCCTTAAGTTCTTTTTGATTAGAAACAGTTCCGATAATCCGACCATTTTGTTTTATTGTAAAATTTTTCCATGCGATGCCCCATGAACAATCTAATTCTTTTGGACCATCTTTCAGTAAAGAGTAGGATCTTTTAGGCATTTAATTTCTCCGTTATTGTTTTTTAAAATTAATCATTCTTACTTTGATTTGAAACAAGAAAAATTACCATGCATTGATTTAAACGGACAAAACCGTGATGTTGAGTCTTATTAAATCAATATTGAAAGAGAAGAGATTAAAAAACGATTTTCTTAAAAGAATTTTTTAATTCGATTATTCTTATCTTAAAACCTTCAGCGTATAATGAGGTCACAAATTC
>CAYYJH010000114.1:1373-7309 GCA_964472195.1 uncultured Ignavibacteriaceae bacterium
TTAATTCGATTATTCTTATCTTAAAACCTTCAGCGTATAATGAGGTCACAAATTCAGAATGCTTTCTGCCATTTCTGTAATCAGGTTCTCTTGAAGGATGCTTAATATATTTATCTATTATTGAAACAGGTTGGGAAACATTCAACACAGAGTGATAAAATAGTTTACCTTTTGTTCTGTAAATTGCTGAACCCAATACTTTTTTGTTGTTTAATGTAACGTCGGAAATGCCATTATGAGAGAGGTTGTTTATTCCCTTTTTCTCTAGTATATCGATTATTTTTTGATTGAAGATTTTAAAATACTTGCGAGTGTTTTTAATTTCTTCGGAGATTAGTAGGGCAGATGTGACAAGTGTTTTAGGTGTTAGCACAACCGTCTCACCGCCTGATGGACGTTTAAAGATTTTGATTCGGTCTTTCTTCAATTTGTCTGCTATTAAGGAGCTTTCTACATTATTACTTCTTCCTAAAATCAAATATATTTTGTCTGGAATCCATACGTAGAAACCTGTTGAAGAATTGTTATTGGTAAGAATTTCAATATCGGGGAGATCATATTTATTTAATTCTATAGCCATACTAAAATGATTGCAATAGTATTATAAAACAAATTGTTTTATGTGTACCATTCTTTCATTTATGAATAGCTTTATCGATAGCTTCGAAACCAGCTTCCATAAATACTTCCGATACCGTTGGGTGTGCGTGAATGGTTTTTGCAATGTCATAGATTGAAGCCTCGACAGACATGAATGCAGCAGCTTCGGAAATAAGGTCGGTTGCATCATGTGCAATAATTTGCACTCCTAATACTTCTCCATATTTCTTTTCAGATATCATCCTTATGAAGCCTTCTTCCTTGCCTTCGATTAAAGCTTTTCCGTTTGCTGATAATGGAAACTCGCTGATTTTGTAATCAATTTTAGAATCAACTAAATCTTGCTCGGTTGAGCCTATTTGTGCGATTTCCGGGTACGTGTAAATATTAATAGGATAATTTTTTAAGTTTATAGAACCCTTTACCCCTTTAATATTATTTACAACATATAGACCTTGAGCTGAAGCGACATGTGCAAGAGAACTTTTTCCGTTTACTTCCCCGACAGCATATATGTTGGGATGGTTCGTTTGCAGATATTCGTTCGTATTAATATATCCCGATTCTGTTTTTTCGATTTCAATGTTTGAATGAGGAATAGTAGCTTTTCTCCAACTGCAATTGAGAAGCATATCACATTTAATAGAATTATCTCCGATTTTTATGTCTCCATTACCTATGCCTGTATCGATCGCATTACTTTTAATAATTTTTATCCCGTCTGATAAAACCTTCTTTAATATATAATCGCTCAAGTAATTATCAATCTTAGGTAGAAGATCTTCATTAGTTGCTATTATTGATACGTTTTTATCAATCAGTCTAAAGAATTGAGCCATTTCAACTGTTACCGCACCATGTCCAACGATTACAATATTGTCAGGTATTTCTTTCAACTCGAATAATTTATCTAAACTTACAACTTTTAAATCTTCAATATTGCCTTCGATGTTTCCCGGATAAGAACCGGTAGCAATTATAATGTTTTCAGCTTCTATATTTCTGTTTGATACGCTTACAGAATTATTTGAAGTTATATTTGCTTCACCTATTATTACATCAATGCCATTTTTTGTTAATAGATAATCGACTCTTCCTGTTAATTTTTTAACAATGCCAAGAGCACGTTTTTTGGTTTTTTCCCAGTTGAAGGATATGTTGTTTTCGTCAATTCCATCTATTCCGTATTGTGAAGCATTTTTTAATTCATTATAATACTTTGCACTTTCCAAAATAGCTTTAGACGGAATGCAGCCCCAATTGAGACACATACCACCAATGTGTTGTTTTTCTATTAAAGCGGTTTTTAATCCTACCTGTCCTGCTCTAATTGCGGCAACATACCCCGCAGGACCAGCACCTATTATGATTAAATCGTATTCCATTTTTAAATTCTTTTTATTTAAAAACTCAGTTAATAATTAGTTTGGTTATTCCATTATCATTGAAGCCGGATCCTCTAAGTATGACATCACCTGATTAATAAATCTTGCAACTTCACCACCGTCTACGATTCTGTGATCTACAGAAAGAGATAAAGGTAATATGTTTCCTACCTCGATATTATCATTTTTTACAATAGGCTTTTTATGAATTCTGCCTATTCCAAGTATTCCGGCTTGAGGATAATTAATCACGGGAACAGCAAATAATCCAGCTATTGAACCATAGCTTGTAATTGTAAACGTTCCGTCCTTCATGTCATCCAATGTTAGCTTTCTATCCCGGGCTTTTTCAGAAATCTCATTTAGTCTTTGAGCAAGCTCGAATATAGATAATTTATCAACATTTTTAATGACGGGTACAACCAAGCCTGCCTCTGTATCGACTGCTATTCCGATGTTGTAATATTTCTTATAGATCATACGGTTGTTTTCCATATCCAACTCGGAGTTCAACACCCTGAATTTTTTTAGGGATTTTGTAAGAGCTTTTAATATAAAAGGAAGATAGCTCAAACTAACACCATCTGTTGAAAAATTGTTTTTATATTTTTCTCTTAGCCTGATTAATTCGGATACTTCAACTTCTTCAAAGACACTCATGTGGGCAGCATTGTGCTTTGATTGTATCATATTCTTTGCTATTGTTTTCCGAAGCTGAGTCAAAGATTCATATTCGATTAAAGGTTCAGCTTCTTTCGATGAAATTAATCCGGGTACTGTTGCTGATTTTACTTTATCAAGATATTCCTGGATATCAGATTTAGTTACTCTGCCTGCCGGTCCTGTTCCTTTTACTTTGTTAATATCAACTTTTAAGTCTTTTGCATAAGCCCTTGCAACTGGTGTTGCTAAGGATTTCTTTTGAAGCTTTTCCTCATCTATCTTAACCTCTACCCCTTCTTCACTTGGTGGGAGGAAAGCTTTGTTCCCGGCAACCTCGAATGTACCGACTACACCTGCACCTTCTTCTTCAGCTTCGGGTTCTTTTTTTGCTTCCTCAATTGCTTCTTTACCGGATACTCCCTCGATTTCTATTTCAACAAGAGAATCTCCAACTTTTATTGTTTCACCGACTTTTCCGTAAATAGCGACAATTGTGCCGGCTTTTGGTGAAGGGATATCAGTAGCGACTTTATCGGTCTCCATATTTACCAATGGTTCACCGGCTTCTATTTGTTGCCCTTTCTGAACAAGCCACTCTGCAATTGTACCTTCATCTAAGCCTTCACCAATGTCTGGAAAATTAAAAATGTATCTCATAGGTTTAAAATTTAACCGTTTTTTCTATTTCATAAAATATTTTTTCGGGAGTTTGAAGATAAAAGTGTTCTCCCTGTGGAAGAGGAACTATAGTATCAAAACCCGCTACACGTTTAGGAGGAGCTTCAAGATTTAAGAAAGCTTCCTCATTTGCAACCGCTGTTATTTCGGCTCCAACTCCAAAACTCATCGGTCCTTCTGTTACGGAAATTAACCTTCCTGTTTTCTTGATTGAATTTGCAATAGTTTCTTTATCTATAGGATAAATTGTTCTCAAATCAATCAACTCTACAGAAATCCCAGCATCTTTTGCAAACACAATAGCTTTCTGAACTTCTCTTATCATTGCTCCGTAAGCGACAATGGTAACATCATTACCCTTATTTACAATCTTTGCTTTTCCAATAGGTACGGTAAATTTTTCATCTGTGACTTCCTGTTTAATGGCTCTGTAAATTCGTTTAGGTTCCATAAATACGATTGTGTCGTCGCTTTCTATTGCTGAAACCAATAGACCTTTTGCATCATGGGGAACAGAGGGAATAACTACTTTAATACCCGGTATGTGAGCATATAGAGCTTCCATACTTTCCGAGTGATGTTCAAGGGCATTTATTCCTCCACCATAAGGCATCCTTATAACCATTGGGGTTGTGAATTTTCCCCTTGTGCGATTACGCATACGAGCTGCATGAGAAATTATCTGGTTAAATGCTGGATAAGAAAAACCAGAAAACTGCATTTCCACAACCGGTCTTAATCCGGCTACTGCCATACCAATAGCCGTACCAACAATAGAAGATTCAGCCAAAGGAGAATCAAAAACTCTGTCCGCACCGTGTTTTTTTTGTAAATTATCTGTAACCCTGAACACTCCACCTTCAACGCCTACATCCTCACCGTAAACTATAATGTTTCTGTCTTCGGTTAATTTAATATCAATAGCGTTATTTATGGCATTGACCATATTCATTACTTTCATTTCCTTGCCCCCTTCCAGTGTAAATACTTTTCATAGGCAACTTGCTGCTTCTTTAGATCATCCGGTTTTTCAGAGTATAAATGGTTGAATACATCTTTGAGTTTGTAAGGTGGATAATTTTCTGCTTCTTCAAACTGCCGGTCAACTTCTTTCTTAAATTGATTTACAATTTTCTTTTCTTCCTCATCAGACCAGAGCTTTTTGTCTGTTAAATATGACTTTAGTCTTTTCAAAGGATCCTTTACCTCCCATTCTTTTTCTTCTTCCTTCGTCCTGTACTTTGTTGGGTCATCAGAGGTTGTATGAGCTCCTTTTCTATAGGTTACAGCTTCAATTAGTGACGGTCCATTACCACTTCTTGCAAAATCGGAGGCTTCTTTCAGAGCAGCGTACATAGCAAAGAAATCATTTCCATCTACCTGTATGCCTCTCATTCCATACGCAATAGATTTTATAGCTATCCCGTCAGAAGCGGTTTGAGTTTTAAATGGCACGGATATGGCATACTGATTATTTTGAACGATGAAGACAACAGGTACGTTCCAGACAGCTGCAAAATTTAGTGCTTCATGAAAATCACCTTCGGAAGTACCACCGTCACCGATGAAAGTAAACACTACTTTTTTTTCCTTGTTGTATTTTATTGCATAGCCGATGCCAGTGGCGTGTGGAAACTGTGAAGCAATAGGAACAGAAATAGGAAGTACATTTTTTGTGTTTTCAAACCTGGATGCATCTTCATCTCCCATATAATAGAGGAATATTTCTTTCAAGGTTGCTCCTCTCGAAAGTAAGGTTACGTTTTCTCTAAAAGCGGGAACTAACCAATCGTTTTCTTCCATTACAAAAGCGGTTGCACCGCCAACTGCTTCCTGCCCGTAGTTTGGCGGGAATGTATAAATTCTCCCCTGCCGCTGATAGGATACAGTCATTAAATCCGCTGTTCGGGAAAATAGCATATCCTTGTAAGCTTTTACAATTTCTTTGTCGTCGAGTTTCGGCTGCCATTTCGAATCAATAACTTTTCCATCATTGTCAATAATTTGAAACATCTTATCTTTTATGGGATTGTATTCATCAAATATCTTTCCTTTTGCTATTTTGTATTCTTCAAACATATTTGTTTTCGTTTTTTTATATTTTTCTTACTTTGTTAATCATTTTATTAATAGTAAGATTACTTTTTTAAAAATAAACTTAGCATTAATGAATAATAAATTTCAAATGTTTAAAAGTACCATAGAATCAACATATTCTTTACAATCTTATCCAAAGGTGATTAATGATTATGAAAAGGAAAGGCGGATAAGGTACTTTTAAAATATCATATAATCTTTACAAATCATCGCAAGTTTACAGAAAAATAATTAAAAATTAAATACCATAAAAACAAAATGTATAATTATTAATTTTACAACATTATAAAAACATTTTCCGTTCCACGTAAGTTCTTCCGATTTTATGTCTAAAAAATATTTTCAAATGATAGTTAGTCAAAACGGATACTGCGATTTATAATTGTGTAACACAGGTTACTAATCTGTGTTACAACTGTCCAAAATTATTTTGATTGTTATGATAATATTTAGAAAATAATTTTATCTTTCGAATTCCCTGATTTTTTTGTCATAATTTTAAAGACTAGATAG
>CAYYJH010000115.1:0-6880 GCA_964472195.1 uncultured Ignavibacteriaceae bacterium
GGTTATAAAAACAATTTTATTTTTTAGATTTAACATACTCAAATTTATTTTATTAAATAAAGAAAAAGAAGTTTAATAAAAATCAAAAATAATTAATACCTAAAAAACTTTATGGATAAATTTGTTTTTAAAAATTGTTCAGGTTAATTAGAAATTTAAAACGAAGTCTTTGGAAAGAAAAAAAGGTGTCAGAAATATTCCAACACCTTTTTGTAAGAAACTTAAGTTAAATGTGTCATACCTTAGTTTTCACCGTCATCTTTCTTTTTCTTACTCTTATAATTATCATACTTTCCAGCTTTTTGCATATTCTGCCTTTCCTCTTCCGTCTTATATTCAGCATCATCCAGATTTTCGCCATATTTTTCTATGCTTTCGTACTGCCTGTCCATATCAACATTCGATCCTAAACTTTCTTGTTGTTCATTCATATACTCTTTACTGAGCTTCAGTTGTTTTCTCGCCTCATCATAGTTCCCATCATCTGCATAACGTATTGCACGTTCCATCATTTCATTTGCTTCAAACAAAGCAATGTTCTGCATAACTTCGCTATTGAAACTTTCCAAATAATCAGACCTGTTATTTGTCAACTCCAGGGTTGTGTATTGATGGTCTTTGATACGCTTAAAATCGTTTGTCACATCTTCGTAAATTAACTCTGCATGGAAATTTACATAATCGTATAGGGGAGAAGTAACTTTAAATTTTAATAGAACCGATTTCTTTTCACCGGAAAACACATCTTTGAAATCGATGATAATCTTATCACCAACAACTTCGTACGGAAAGCCAAATACTTTCGACAATTTCATGTAATTACCAGGAAATGAAACCTCAACCTTTGTGTTTTGTCCGGCTAATGAACGTATACCTCTTAATTCCTGTGCAAATATTTTATGTATATCCCTTGGAGATTCAATGAAATAATAATTACCCCTTCCATACTCAGCAACATTACTCATTAGATCTTCATTAAAATCATTACCAACACCAAACGTTGAAATTATAATCCCGTCCTTCCAATTTTTATCCTTAACAATTTGCTGTAGTCTGTATACATCCGTAATACCCCTGTTTGCTATACCGTCTGAAAGAAGAAAAACCCTGTTTACATACCCTCTTGCGTAAGAATATTCAACCTGGTCAAAACCCTCGAGCATACCTCCGCTCAGGTTTGTGTAACCACCGGATGTGATTTTCGATACCTTATCCCTCAAATCGCTTTTTCTTCTAACATTGGAAGAACTATATAATACATCAACGTAATCGTTATAGGTTACCAAAGAAACATAATCACGCATCTCTAATTCATCGAGCATAAAGTTTACTGATTCCTTGACGTAATCGAGTTTATTATAATCGCTCATAGACCCACTTTTATCGATAACCAATGCAATGTTTAAAGGTGAACGCTCCCTCTCGACATCTATCTTATCAGCTTCTAAATCTAAGTAGAGATAAATTTCATCCTTCTCCGCATCATGATAATAATAATTATTATTCAACTGCATGCTTAACTGGATTGGTCCTTCATTTCGAATAGCATTATTGATATTATAAGTCCTGCCCGTCTTACGTAGAAACATTTTATTCAAGCTGTTTGAAAAATTAGTTATGCCATTTGTATTAGTATAAATTATTACTAATCCAAATAGCACAAATGCAAACAATATTAAAAATTTCGAGATGAAAATTTTTTTGTTTTCCATTATATTTTGTGTTAATTATAAATATTTCTGAAATTTTACTTAATTATCAAACCTCGACAACTTCGATTAGTTCCGAAATTCTATTAAAATGATTAAACATTGTCTTGATTATAAAAAATTATCTTATTATTTTAGCACTTCACTTAAGAGAGTGCTAAAATATTTAAATAAACACATATTTTTTAAATAAATAAAAAGAAAGGAATTACAATGAAAATTCAACCTTTAGCAGACAGGATAGTTGTTAAGCCATCACCGGCTGAAGAAAAAACTGCTTCTGGGATTATCATTCCTGACACAGCTAAAGAAAAACCTCAGGAAGGAGAAATTATAGCTGTTGGAAAAGGCAGGATAACCGATGAAGGTAAAGAAATCCCCCTTGAACTAAAAGTAGGTGATAAGATTCTTTATGGTAAATATTCAGGAACTGAAATCACTATCAGCGGAGAAGAATATTTAATAATGAAAGAATCAGATGTATATGCAAAAATTTAAATTTTATATAATTAAAAAATAAAGGAGAAAATTAAATATGGCTTCAAAAATAATTAGCTATGACGCAGAAGCAAGAAACTCACTCTTAAAAGGTGTTGACGATCTTGCAAACACAGTCAAGGTAACCTTAGGACCAAAAGGAAGAAATGTAGTTATCGATAAAAAATTCGGAGCCCCCACTGTTACGAAGGACGGAGTAACAGTAGCAAAAGAGATCGAATTAGAAGACCCTTATGAAAACATGGGAGCTCAAATGGTTAAAGAAGTTGCATCAAAAACATCAGACGTTGCAGGTGATGGAACAACAACAGCAACAGTTCTTGCGCAAGCGATTTACAGGGAAGGATTAAAAAATGTAACGGGCGGCGCAAACCCGATGGATTTGAAAAGAGGAATCGATATTGCAACAAAAAAATTAGTTGAAGGTTTGAAAGGAATTTCCAATCCTATAAAGGAATCCAAAGAAATTGCACAGGTTGGCACAATCTCTGCAAACAATGACCCAACCATCGGTGAACTTATTGCTTCTGCAATGGATAAAGTTGGAAAAGATGGTGTCATAACAGTTGAAGATGCAAAAGGTACAGAAACAACTTTAGACGTCGTCGAAGGTATGCAGTTTGATAGAGGGTACCTCTCACCATACTTTGTGACAAATGCAGACTCAATGGAAACGGAATTAGAAGACCCATACATCTTGATACATGATAAAAAAATATCAACGATGAAAGATCTACTGCCAATATTAGAAAAAGTTTCACAGGCAGGAAAGTCATTATTGATCATTGCCGAAGACTTAGAGGGTGAAGCTCTTGCAACTTTAGTAGTTAATAAGTTAAGAGGAACATTGAAGATTGCAGCAGTAAAAGCTCCAGGCTTCGGTGACAGAAGAAAAGCTATGCTCGAAGATATCGCTATACTGACAGCAGGTACAGTTATTTCCGAAGAGCAGGGGTATAAATTGGAAAATGCAACTGTCTCATATCTCGGGACTGCAAAGAGAATCGTTATAGATAAAGATAACACAACCATCGTTGAAGGAGCAGGAAAAACAGATGACATAAAGAAAAGAATCAGTGAAATAAAAAATCAAATTGACAAGACAACATCGGATTACGACAAAGAAAAATTACAGGAAAGACTTGCTAAACTTTCAGGTGGTGTTGCAGTATTAAAGATTGGTGCAGCAACTGAAGTAGAGATGAAAGAAAAAAAGGCACGTGTAGAAGATGCATTGCACGCAACAAGAGCAGCAGTTGAAGAAGGAATAGTGCCAGGTGGCGGTGTTGCTTTCTTAAGAGTTGCTACCAGTTTGGATGATATTAAGAATGACAACCAGGACATTCAGCTTGGAATTAAAATCGTTAAGAAAGCTATCGAAGAACCAATCAGGCAGATAGTTGAGAACGCAGGCTTGGAAGGTGCTGTCATAATAAACAAAGTCAAAGAAGGTAAAGGAAATTATGGCTTCAACGCTGAAACCGAAAAATACGAAGACTTAGTAGAAGCCGGTGTAATCGATCCTACAAAAGTATCAAGGATTGCATTAGAGAACGCCGCATCTGTCGGTTCGGTATTGCTGATGACTGAAGCAATCATAAGCGAAAAACCCGAAAAAGAAGCTCCTCCAATGATGCCACCAGGTGGCGGTGGAATGGGTGATATGGGTGGAATGTATTAATAGATAGTTTCACCAAAATGTATATCATTATAAAAGACCCCGGTTGGATTACTGATCGGGGCTTTTTTTTATTTTTTGTATAAAATTTTTAAAAAAATAGTATTTGTGAATTCTTAAGTGAAAATTCATTATAAATTAAAAACTGCAAATTGAAATTTTCTTTACAAAAATCTCTATAATTTTTACTGATAAAGTCTTAGTAATAAATATGAATCAGGGATGCGCTTAAGTCTAATACTCTTGTTATGATTTCTTCTATTAATTATATTTAAGAAATCCATTTTCAAATTAAAAATCATAAATCATGAAAAAAGTTGTTTTTATGTTTGTGATTTTAGTTACAACCATTCAGATATCACTATCACAACCCTATCAGACGATATATACTGCTAACTTTTTTATTACTAAATTCTATAAGTTTAATTTCAACAATGAGCCTATAAAAAAAATATTCTTCCAGGAGTTAGGTTTGACCGGAGACCCTTGCCCATATGATCCTATAGGTTTTCATACATTTCAAATAAATAAAAGTACACTTCAGACATTCAAACCATTCAATGGATTCCTCGATAGATTTCAATGTGAAGTTTACATAACAGGATGCGACAGACACGCAGTTGATTTTTTTGCAATATCACATCTGGATTCTAATCTTATAATTAAATATATGAATTATGCAGGAGCACCGAGTCCACAATGTGCTCCATTTATCCGATCGAATTTAACAACCAACGGTGGCATCAGCTCAACAACGATTTTTAATAACCAGGTATTATACGGTTGTGATTTTAATCCAGAGAATGATAATATCATTTATGCAGGTGTTGAAGATTATATTTATAAAAGCACTGACAAAGGTAACAGTTGGGTTGTTGTTTCAAATTTAACAGACTTGAACGGCTTCGTTAAAATAAATCCTATAAGACCAAATGACGTTTTCGCTGTCGGGGTCAGTAATATGTTTTTAAGCACAAATGCAGGAAGCAGCTTTTTTACGCTTAACATACCACCTTTTAAAGAAATTGCATTTAATGAAACCGATAGTTCCATTTATGGAATTACTACTTCCTCTGTTTTTAAATCCTCCAACAGTGGTTTAAACTGGACACAAATTGCCTCTCTACCTTTCATTAACACTATCGAGTTAAACCCGGATGTTCCAAATATCATTTACATTGGCACCGAGAATAAAGTATACCGTTCTATCAACGGAGGATTAACATTCAACCATTCCAATCTATCATTACCAACATCAAATAAAATAAGAGGAATTTCAAAAGATTCCGGTTCGGGGGACACAATTTATTTATGCACAGATAAAGGAATTTTCAAAGTATGGGATTTAATGACAGGGATGAGCATTATATCCAATACAGTGCCCGATAAATTAAAATTATATCAAAATTATCCTAATCCGTTTAATCCGTCTACAAGTATCAAATTCGATATTCCAGCGACTTCATATGTTAAATTGATAATCCACGATATTCTTGGAAAAGAAATCGCTGTTCTTGTGAATGAGAAGTTGAATGCGGGAACTTATGCGGTTGATTGGAATGCATCGAGTAAACCGAGCGGGGTATATTTTTATCGCATAACGAT
Organism: uncultured Ignavibacteriaceae bacterium; assembly: GCA_964472195.1. Lineage (GTDB taxonomy): Bacteria > Bacteroidota > Ignavibacteria > Tepidaquicellales > Tepidaquicellaceae > BS750m-G4. The sequence goes on from CAYYJH010000115.1 coordinate 5,491, forward strand.
TCAGTCGGACAGATTAGAGAGTAAAACTTTTGTAGAAACGAAAAGGATGGTGCTTTTTAAGTGATTTTGGAAGATTTATCAAAACACTCTTTAATATACTTTAAAATGTTACTTTGTTGAAATTGCCATTTTCTTACTAAAATCAAAAAAACTTTAAAATGATCTAAAAATGCTGATATTAAGACTGCTAAGTGAAATTTTTAGGTTTCCGATTGAAATTTCAGAACAGCGAATAAAGAATTTTTTATAACTAAACGTTTGAGAATCTTCGAAATTTCATCCCTCATCTTTATGTACTGTTTCCAAATGAAATATAAAGTTTATAATATTGAAAATAGCGAGTATTATACATAATTTTTAAAACATTATGAATTCAGTAGACCCAAAACTTACAGCATTACAATTCAATGAATATATAAATAAACAGGATATCGATGGGCTTTCATCTCTTATGACAGAAGACCATGTATTCGTTGACCGTGTAGGGAAAGGCGATAAAGGTAATGAATCAATGACTAAGGGGTGGAAAGGTTTCTTCGAAATGTTTCCTGAATATAAAAATACTTTTATTAGAATACAGTCACAGGATGATCTTGTTGTAATATACGGTTATGCTATATGGAAGAAAGGCTCAGAACGAGACTATGTAATATGGACTGCAAAAATAGAAAATGACCTTGTTGCAGAATGGCGTATTTATGAAGATAAAGAAGAGAATAAGAAAAAATTCAATCTCGTATAAAATTTAAAATTACTTACAATTAGAAAATGAGGTATAAAGATTCATGTCAACAGACTTGATCGTATCTACAATCCTCATCACACTTGCCTTGATATTCTACTCACTGGGAATTTGGTCAGAGCGTATTGCTCATTACCTGAAACCATGGCACGTTGCTGCTTTCTGGGCTGGTTTCATCTTCGATGTATCAGGAACTTTGGTTATGCATCGAATGTCTGAAGGACCTTTCAACCTGCTTGAGCCACACACACTGACAGGACAAATCGCACTCTGGCTTATGCTTGCTCATGCTACCTGGGCAACCTACGTAATACGAAGAGGAAGCGATGTATTAAGAAGAGATTTTCATCGGTACAGCCTTTTTGTTTGGTTAGTCTGGATGGTTCCTTATATTGGCGGGATGTATCTCGGAATGAATGGTTAAGATATGAAGAAGATATCTCCATTTTTTGCATTATGGATTTCCTGTTTTATACTAATGAATATCGCTACATGACCCCAGGCAGTAACAACTAATCTAATGAATTAAATATAATTAACTTCTAATGTATCCTTAATGCATAGTGACGAAAAAATAGAATTTGAATCTTTTCTATTGCATAAAACAATTTTTTTTTAGATATTATGTAGTGTCTTTTTAAATGGTCT
>CAYYJH010000116.1:0-6637 GCA_964472195.1 uncultured Ignavibacteriaceae bacterium
TTAAAAAAACCCGCTTTAAGTTCCATGGAACAAGCGGGTTTAGAATTTATATATTTAAATTCGTTATTAGTTAAATGTATAACCCAGTCTCAAGCTCGCAAAGTAGTTTCTCGGCTCGCCTGCCTCGTAATACTGCTTTTTAGTTGAGTTGATGTTTATGAATCCTGAATAAATTTTATCAAAAATATTTATTACTCCACCGGAAATTACAACGTTAAACCTGTTATACTGTAAATCCAATCCACCGCTTCCATTAAACAATTGATAGCTGTCATTCTCTTCTGTATTGCCATCATCGACAAACATCTTGCTGACATACCAGTAATGCCCTTTTATGAAAGCAGTAATGTTTTTATTAATTTTATGCTGGTAGGAGAGGTCTATAGAAAGATTATGCTTAGGAACACTCGGGACTATTTTCCCCGAAAAATCCCTGTCCTCTATTACTATAGCACTGTTTGAGTCAAATTCAATTGTTCTTGCTATATATTCATCATATTTGAAATCGGAAAAAGTGTATGCAGTCTTTAAATTTAAACCTTCAATTATTTCTACATTACCGCCAACTTCCAAACCCCGTCTATTAGTCTTTGCAGAGTTCCTGAAGAAGACATCACCAAATACTTCAAAAGGAACTATTTCATCTTCGATTATTGTATTGAAAACGGTTGCTTCAAAATAAACATTGTTGAAATATTTTGTTCCCCTGTAAACTAAGTTACCCTTTATACCGAATTCGAAATTCTTTGATTTTTGCGGCTGCAAATCAGGATTGAGTAATTTTTGCGGATCAGTACTCGTTGGAGGATTATCTAATTCATTCCCGGCGGGGCTGTCGAAACTATATCCATAGGATGTATATACAGCAACAGAAGGTGTTAGTTTATAGTTAAGAGCAGCTTTTGGAGTGAATGCTTCAAAACTTCTTTTGTAATTTTGAACTTCGAAAAGTTGATTTACATCATCAAATACAACCTTGTCATACCTGCCTGTCAGCAAAAGATCAAATTTACCTTTTATTAAATTTAATGAATTAGAATAATAAAATCCTGTGTTTGATATTGTTTCATCAAATAAATTATTAAGTATGTCCCCCTTTTTACCTCCTATATTGTTATAATACTCAACAGGACCGGTTTGATATAAAAGATCTCCGCCAACCGAAAACTCATTTTCTCTATCGAAAATTTTACTATGATTTACATATCTAAAGCTGCTGCCAATTCCATACCTATCAATAATTTTAAACACCTTAGATGTCCTATGGAAATATTTTATTGTTCCGTACGTTGTGAGTTCGAGTTCATTATTATCTTTTTTACCAAAAAAAGTATTAAACCTAAGTCCCAGTCTGCCTTTCTTCGATAACCTTCTTTTATCCCTCGATACCTGTACGCTGTCAGCCTGAAAGGGATTCTCATCGAATTCTTGCTTTGTAAGTGAACCCGGTAATCTAATAAGACCATCGACAAAGTACCCATAAATATCCAGCTTTGAACCATCACCGGGAGTTGTCTGTAATACAGTATTTAAAATATGCCAATAATCCTGACTGTGCTCTCTGTAACCGTCAAAATTATGATAGCTGTAAGTGGTCAGGAATGCATAATCGTCAGTTCGAACTCCTGCCTTTAGACCATTTCTTCTTAAACCGAATGAACCAAAATCGTTAAAATTAATTGCAAACGACCTGGGAAATTCGATATCGTTTATAAAATTTATAACTCCGCCCGGTGCATTAGTGTAGAGTGAAGAAGAATTTCCTTTTACGATTTCTATTCTACCAACAGAGTTGAAATCTATAGCTTCAATTCTTGTTTGACCATCGGGTTCCGATTCTGGTATACCATCGAGTAATATCCTGACTCCTCTTATACCTGTATTTGACCTGCTGCCAAAACCTCTTATGGATATTCTTACATCGTGGTTTCCATATCTCGATTGCAAAAAAAGACCGGGAATTGTTCCTAACACATCGTTAACTCCAATCCTTCTATCAAGCTTAAACTGACTTTGGTCAACTCGCTGTACAGAATACGGTATATCAATAATTTTTTTGTATGTTCGTGTCCCCGTTACTATAATCTCATCAGTCTCATAAATCACTGAATCACGCTGGTTTGTTGTATCAATTTGTGAATAAGATACTTGAAAAAAGAATATTGTGAATAAAATGATTGTTAATGAGATAAATGATTTCATTTCGGAAAACGATAAAAATTCAAATTGAAAAAATGTTAATGAAGATTTTTGTGTTGAACACCTCAAATTACTAAAAATATATTAATTAATAAAATGAAAATATAACTCCATCTTAACAAACTCAAAAAAATTTTTTAGATATTTTATTATACTTTCCAAATTTAAGAACCAAATCACTTTTCATCAAAATTAGAATTTTAATATGTTATATTTGTTAATTACAATATGAAATCATTAGCAGCTTTAATTCCCTACCTTAGGAAGTATAGAACAAAACTTATATTAGGGTTTATTTTTATTGCGTGTTCGATTGCTTTACAAGCAATTTACCCTTTGGTTGTCGGGGATGCAATCGATGAACTTACTTTAAAGACCAGCAATCATTCGATGATGTATTATGCTTTTATCGGAGTACTGATAATTTTGATTGGCGGAATTTTCTTATACTTCACAAGACAAACAATCATTGTAGTATCAAGAGAAATTGAAAACGATTTGAGACACGATTTTTTTGCTCACCTTCAGACACTTTCAAAAAAATTCTATGACAAGAATTCGACCGGTGATCTAATGGCACATGCGACCAACGATATTAATAACATAAGGAACCTTCTCGGTCCCGGGATAATGTATTCATTGCAAACAGGGATACGTATCATTGTGACTATGTTCATTTTATTTTCTATCAACGTTGAAATGACCTTGTATGCTATTTCGCCTCTTCCTTTTATTACGATTTTTGTATACTTTGTCGTTAAGTTTACATATAAAAAATCACAAAAAGTTCAGGAAGCATTTTCAAATCTTACGACTAATGTTCAGGAAAATTTTTCCGGTATAAGAGTTATCAAGTCATACGTTCGTGAGGATTATGAAAAAGGAAAATTCAACAGAATCTCAAAAGATTTACAGCAAAAGAACCTCTCATTAGCAAGATTGCAAGCTTTCTCGTTTCCGATGATGTTTTTATTTACAGGTATATCGATTATTATCGTTATTTATTTCGGTGGAATTAAAGTGATAAATGGAGGTATGACAATGGGCAACATAACCGAATACCTGATTTATTTAGTTCAATTAACCTGGCCCATGATAGCATTTGGATGGATAATAAATCTGGTTCAAAGAGCTGCCCCATCAATGCAACGATTAATGAATATAATCAATACCCACCCGGATATTGCTGATAATAAATATACAAACTACAAAATCACAAAAGATAAAATTACTGGTGAAGTTCAGTTTAATAATGTATCATTTAAATACCCCGGAACGGACAATTATGTTTTAAAAAATATTAATTTACATATCAGGAAAGGAACAACACTTGGTATAATTGGACACACCGGGGTAGGGAAAAGCACTCTCATAAATTTAATCCCAAGAATTTACGATGTAGCGGAAGGCGAAATTATTATTGATGGCTACAACATTAAAAAAATTCCACTGAGTAATTTGAGGGAATCAATAGGAATCGTTCCGCAGGAATCATTTCTATTCTCTGAGACTATTGAAAGAAATATCGCTTACTCTTCTGACACAATTAACCATGATAAGATTATATCTACATCTAAAATTGCAGAATTGTATAAAGACGTGGAAACCTTTCCCGAAAAATTTAAAACAATACTCGGTGAAAGAGGAATAACATTATCCGGTGGGCAAAAACAAAGAGCATCTTTATCGAGAGCAATCTATTTGAAACCAAAAATTCTTATACTTGACGATTCATTTTCTGCGGTTGATACACGCACAGAAGAAGAAATTCTTAAGGAATTAAAAGAGGTTATGAAGGATAGAACAAGTATTATTATTTCGCATCGAATATCGACTATCAAAAATGCAAATAACATCATCGTATTGAGTGATTCACAAATCAAAGAGGAAGGCACCCATAATGAATTGATTTCGCTTGGTGGAATCTATTATGACATTCACATAAAACAATTACTCGAAGAAGAAATAGAAAAATTGAATTAAAATTATTGAGTACGTATAAAATAAATAAAACCGAAGAAGAGCCATTAGGAAAAGCTATCGATTCAAAGTTATTAAAAAGGCTGCTTTTATATTTTAAGCCATACAAATGGTATATTGTGTTTGCAACACTGCTGACGATTATTATATCTGCTCTAATGGCAGTCAGACCCCGTCTTAATCAAATCGCCATCGACGATAAAATACTTAAAGATGATATACCGGGATTACAAGTAATAGTTATTATCCTGCTTGCAACATTGATATTACAAGGTATAATTCAATATGTGATGACATATCTTACAAGCTGGATCGGGCAAAAAATAATATTCGATCTTCGAAAGAAAATATTCGATCATGTAATCAATCTTAATTTGAAGTTCTTCGATAAAAATCCAATTGGCAGACTCGTCACAAGGGTAACAAACGATGTTGAAGTTTTATACGAAGTGTTTTCCTCTGGAATTGTAACAGCATTCGGTGATGTATTCATGATTGTATGGATATTGTTTTTTATGTTCACATTGGATGTTAACCTATCATTGATAACATTAGCAGTTCTTCCTTTATTAATTTATGCGACATCTGTTTTTAGAAGAAAGGTTAGAAGTTCCTACAGAAAGATTCGTGTACTTCTTGCCCGATTAAATGCGTATATACAAGAACACATTTCAGGAATATCAATCGTACAATTTTTTGTAAAAGAAAAAAGGACGATCAATGAATTTGAAGTTATCAACAGAAAGCATACTGAGCAAAACAAAAAAAATATTTTTTATTATGCTGTGTTCTTTCCCATAATAGAGCTGCTTGGCGCAACAGCCGCTGGTTTAATAATATGGTATGGGGGAGGTCAGGTAATTCAAGGGATGATACAGGTAGGGGTTTTGATTTCTTTTATACAGTTTACGGAAATGTTCTTCAGACCATTGAGAGCTTTATCAGAAAAATATAATATTCTTCAATCGGCAATGGCATCGAGTGAAAGAATATTTCATTTGCTTGATACAAAAACATTAATCAATGATCCCCAAAAACCATTGACGGTAAATAATGTTAAAGGTCGTATCGATTTTAAAAACGTTTGGTTTGCATATAACCATGTTGATTACGTTTTAAGAAACGTTTCGTTTACAATAAAAGAAGGAGAGAAAGTTGCTTTCGTTGGAGCAACGGGTGCCGGTAAAAGTACAATAATAAATTTGTTAAGCAGGTTCTATGATGTTTCCGAAGGCGAAATACTATTAGATGGAATTAATATTCGAAAATTTAACCAAAAAGACCTAAGGGAAAATATTGCTGTTGTTCTTCAAGATGTCTTTCTTTTTTCTGGAGACATTAAATCAAATATAGATTTGGGGAACACTTCGATAACCTCAGATATACTAAACAATTCAGTTAAAAATGTTGGATTAAATAATTTCATAGAGAGTCTTCCTGATAAATTAAATCACGCAGTAAACGAAAGAGGCTCTACGCTTTCCGTAGGTCAAAAACAGTTAATATCATTTGCAAGAGCATTATCCTTCGATCCGAAAATATTGGTCTTAGACGAAGCTACATCGAGTGTAGACACGAATACTGAATTACTCATACAAAATGCCATAAAAAAATTAATTGAAGGAAGAACCTCAATAATCATTGCTCACAGATTATCGACCATACAGAACTGCGATAAAATAATAGTCATGCACAAAGGTGAATTGAGGGAAATAGGAACTCACCAGGAACTGCTTGAAAAGAACGGTTTGTATTATAAACTTTACCAGCTTCAATATAAGGATGAATTAATTTCTAAAGACTGAAAATAATTTCTATGAAAGAAATTTTAGTATCTTCAAATAACGCAGATAAATTATCAGAAATAAAGGAAGTTTTCAAAGACGAAAATCTGAAAATCCTATCTTTGAAAGAATGCAATTTAAACATTGATGTCATCGAAGACCAGGATACTCTGGAAGGTAACGCTTTAAAGAAAGCAAAAGAGATTTTTTCAATCTCAAAAATACAAACAATTTCAGATGATACCGGATTATTTGTTGAAGCATTAAGAGGTGAACCGGGTGTTTATTCATCCAGATACGCCGGTGATAATGCTTCTTACAATGATAATTGTTTGGAACTTCTAAAGAATATGAATGGAATTCCCGAAGAACAAAGAGCTGCATATTTCAAATGTGTGATTTGTTTTTATGTCAGAGATGAAAAGTATTATATGTTTGATGGAATTTGCAGCGGTAAAATAATAAACGAAAAAAGAGGTACGAAAGGATTCGGGTATGACTCATTATTCATACCTGATGGATTCGATAAAACATTTGCAGAGATGGATACTGATAAGAAAAACGAAATTTCACACAGGGGAAAGGCTTTAGAAAAATTAAGAAGATTTATAAAAGTTTACTATTCACAAGATGAAACCTGACCTGATTTGTACCCCGTAGAGGATTCGAACCTC
>CAYYJH010000117.1:0-6490 GCA_964472195.1 uncultured Ignavibacteriaceae bacterium
TTACTTCCCCATCCCTTTTGCAAGAGATTCTACTTCCTTAAACTCAATGCCTTCAGGCGTTTCGAAAAGGTCGTCGGAAAGTGACGCATCAGTATCCAGATTTACTGCTGTCATTTTCATACCCGGGTTTTCAATTTTAAGTATGTACATGTTATCGTAAACGGAAAAGGTTACGCCTTCATTGACTTTATATTTATCGCACTCTTTGCCTAACACTATTTCCTCTCCTACCTTTTCATAATCAGCTAAATGTTCCATAACACTCATCATATCGACATCTTGCTTTTCCGTATTCATCTCTTTCTCATATTTGTCAAGTAATATCTTAACAGCTTTTTTAATACCCATTGCATCAAAAGACAAGTAAACATATTTCCCATCGGAAAAAGTAGTTGTATTCATTGACTGTCCCATCATATCGGTGTTTAAATCAGACCTGAACTTTTCTCCCTTTCTGTAGATCGCCATCTTTCCGGTAACCGGTCCTGAAACTTCATATTCTATTTTAAATTCATCTGATATGTTTTCATCATCCCCGGATTTGTCTTGCTTCGTTGATTCATCAGTACTTTCTGGTTTTTCATCATTTTTATTACAGGAGTTAATACTTAATGATATTATCGCAGACATTATGATAAAGATAAAATATCCTTTGAAAAGGTTTTTCATAATTTATAATTTTGATTTTGTAGTTAAGAAAAAAGGGGAGGTGAATTAACCTTCCCCTGTTTTATGAAGATAAACTCAGTTTAAGTGAGCATCTATCTTTTCTGCAATATGTCCTTTCGGGACAGCACCAATAATAGTATCGACAACCTGTCCGTTTTTGAAGATAAGCAATGTAGGTATGCTCCTGATTCCAAATTTCATAGCAGTCTGCTGATTGTTATCTACATCGAGTTTCCCAATCTTTGCCCTGCCATCGTAATCTTTTGCTAACTCTTCAACAATGGGCGCTACCATTTTACATGGACCGCACCACACAGCCCAAAAGTCAATCAATACAGGTAAATCTGATTTTGAGACTTCTGCATCGAAGTTCGAGTCCGTTATCTCAATCGGTTGCATATAATTTTCCTTTCTCTATTATGATTTAATGAATATTTAATTTTATTAGTTTATTTTCAAGTTATTTTCTCCAACAATATTTTTCAAGTTTGAAATTAGTTCATCTGAAACTTTTATTTTGGATTCCCTTGACCTGTATACTTTATTTGAACCGTTATTTATTAAGTTAAAAAACAAGTTACATTCACCGGGATATTTTTCCAGCAGGTCTTTTATTAGATAAAGATCTTCTTCTTTTAATCTACTCTTGAATAAATTAATTGTTAAATTGCTCGCAAGCCTGTATTTGAGATTCCAGATATAATCAATGTCATCGACAATTACTTTGATCTTATCACCGTTCTCTTCGGCTTTTCCTTTTACATAAACAAGATTACTATCTTTAAATAAATCTTCCTTTGTTTCAAGCAAACTTTTAAATGCAATACACTCACCCGAACCATAGAAATCACCAAGCTTGAACACAACAAACTTATTTCCTTTTTTAGAATAACGTTCCTGTTTCTCGCTTATAACTCCGCACATAATCACAGAATTCTTACTTGCAAAATCGATTTCATTTACATCATCACCAAAACTCAAGTCAACATTATTATCAATATCCTCTCTATATAATTCTAATGGATGTCCGGTCAAATAAAATCCCACAGAAGACTTTTCAAGCTTATATTTCTCAACATCCGGAAACTCATCATAGTTCTCCAGGACTAATTCTGTTACACCGTTTACTGATGGTTCATTGGAAAACAATCCTTCCTGTCCCTTTGATTCAGGAGATTCTTTGAATCTCTGTGCATAAAGGGTTGCTCTCTCTAGGTTCAGGAACAACTTTCGTCTGTTCTTTTCTAATTCATCGAACGCACCTGCAAAGATGAGACCTTCGAGCGCCTTTTTGTTTACAAGTCTTAAGTCAACTCTTTTTAGAAATTCGACAAATCCTGAATAGTTACCATTCTCCTCTCTTTCCCGAATAATATTATCCGATGCTTTTTCACCAACGTTTCTAATTGCACTCAAACCGTATATAATTTCTCCAATTTCATTGTCATCATCGCTGTATCTTACTTTAAAATCAAGATAGCTTAAATTAATATCAGGCTGCTTTAATTTAATCTTCATCTTCTTACACTCATCCGCAAAAAGCTGTAGTTCCGTTTCACTGTCTTTCCTGCATTCCATTGAAACAGCGAGGAACTCAAGCGGATAATGTGTCTTTAGATACGCAGTATAATAAGCAAGTATCGAGTAAGCCACACCATGCGATTTATTGAAACCATAATCGGCAAAATCCAAAATGAGATTGAATATCTCCGTTGCGGTTTTCTTTGGAACATCGTTGTTGATAGCACCGTTGATAAAATCCTTCTTGACCTGTCTCATCTTTTCTTTAATTTTTTTACCCATAGCTTTCCTCATATTGTCAGCCTGAGCCATTGTAAATCCAGCAACCTCCCTGGCTATCTGCATGACCTGCTCCTGGTAAACAATTACTCCGTAAGTTTCCTTGAGTGCGTTTTCCATGAGGGGGTGCATATAGGTTGTCTTCTTTCGTCCGATTCTCTTCTCTATAAATTCAGGGATAAGCTTCATCGGTCCCGGGCGGTACAATGCGTTCATGGCAGCCAGGTCATTTATGTTTTCCGGTTTGAGCTTTGCTAAGTACTCACGCATTTTACTGTTCGAAAACTGAAAAATTCCTATTGTAGAACCGGATGAAAATAACTCATACGTCTTTTTATCATCAAGTGGAATTTTGTCAGTAGTTAAATTTATACCGTGCTTCTCATTTATTAAATCAAGTGCTCTCTTTATTATCTTAAGTTCTTTTAATCCGAGGAAATCTATCTTTATCATCCCGGCATCTTCAAGCTGGTTCATGTCATACTGTGTACAGAAAACATTATCCTCACCCGTGACTTTAGAAAGTGGTACATAATCGGTTACCTCAGAAGGTGCAATTACAATACCTGAAGCGTGTATGGATGAATTCTTATTAAGGTTCTCTAAAACACTCGAGTATTCAAAAAGTTTTTTTCTGTTAACTTTTTGTTCATCGGGTCCGCTACTAAAATATTTTCCGAAATCCGGTACCTCTTTCAAACACTCTATTAAGGGTTTGACTTTCCCAAATAATATTGGGACTAATTTTGTAAGCTCATTTATTTCCGTATAAGGGAACTTCAGTACTCTGCCGACATCTTTCAAAACTCCACGCGGGGCAAGTTTATTAAAAGTAACAATCTGTGCAACAGAATTCTCCCCGTACTTTTCTTTAGCATATTGTATAACTTCGTCCCTTCTATCATCCTGAAAGTCAATATCAATATCCGGCATCGAAATTCTTTCGGGATTCAAGAACCTTTCGAAAAGAAGATTATATTCGAGAGGATTAACATCCGTAATGCCTGTGCAATAACAAACAAGACTCCCGGCAGCACTGCCTCTTCCGGGTCCAACAAGAATACCCATCTCCTTTGCTTTCTTTATAAAATCCTGCACAATAAGAAAATACCCCGAATATTCCATTTTTTTGATTATTTCGAGTTCATATTTAAGCCTCTCTTCAACTTCCGGGGTTATCTCTTCGATTCTAGCTCGCATACCTTCAAGAGATAGTTTTTCAAGGTATTCATCAAATGTCTTGCAATCCTCACATTCAGGTAGAGGAAATCTTGGCATGAAGTTTTTCGATGTGTCAAGTTCAAGGTTACATTTCTCTGCAACTTCCAGTGTTGAACTTATTGCTTCTGGATAGTCTTTAAAAAGTTCACACATCTCATCCGCAGATTTAAAATAAATCTGGTCAGTACCATAGCGTAAGTTAGTGTTTATATCTTCATTGTCATTGTTCCTGCTTTGCTTGGCACTGATGTTTAAATAGATGTTGTGTGCAATCGCATGTTCTTTTTTTATGTAGTGGACATCGTTAGTCGCTATAATTTTTAATCCAAACTCCCCGGCGAGCACAGGCATTTCTCTTAGCACTTTTTCCTCAACGTCAATTGTCAGGTGGTTTTGCATTTCTAAATAGAAATCATCACCGAAAATATCTTTATAAACACCCGTCATTTTTCGTGCGGTATCCATATCATCTCGTGTTATGTAGCAGGATATCACACCTCCGGCACATGCGGACAAAGCAACAAGTCCATCTTTATATTGATTAAGAACTTCAATGTCCAACCTCGGTTTATAATAAAATCCTTCCGTATGACCAATCGAACAAAGTTTGATAAGATTCTTATAACCAGATTCATTTTTAGCAAGCAGTATAAGATGAGCATAATTTATGCTCGTTGAAGTGAGACCGTCAGAATTAGCAGATTCTATTTCGTCACTCGACACATGATTACCGTTGCCTATATTCTGTTTACCTCTGTCGTGCCGGGAACCAGTCTGGGATACATAAGCCTCAATCCCGATTATAGGTTTGACACCTTTTGCTTTTGCCTTTTTGTAAAACTCCATCGCACCATACATCACACCGTGGTCGGTTAATGCGACTGCAGGCATGTTGTTCTCAACCGCTGCATTAATTAAACCATCAACGGTGCATATTGCATCGAGTAACGAGAAATGTGTATGGTTATGTAGATGTATAAACTCAGGCATACTTAAATTTACAAAGTGATTGAGAACTAATGAAGGTTAAAACTTTATTCTTGATTAATATTTTCCGAATGGAAGATAGTTGTACTAAAGATAATAAATGATTAATGAATAATAAACATTCAAATTAAAAAAAGTTGGATTAATCAATTAAAAGGATTATTTTTGTTAAAATTTATTTAATGGAAAATCTGAAATCTTTATGAGAAAGAATCTCTTGGTATTAATCTTCATGATCACCGCTGTGAGCTTAAATGCTCAAACATCAAACACATACAAATTTTTCAAAATAGATAATAAAGTTTCATTAAAAGAAGAGAATACTTATAATCTCAACGACTTCAAGCCTAATAGTATAAACACACATACAATATATTTCAGTAAAAACACAAATATTTCAGAAGGTGAATTATGGAGTGGTGTTTTTGCTTTCTGGCTTCTTAATCCAACGCTTGTATATGAAAACAAGAAAATCTATTTTGGTCTAACAAAAGAAGTCTCAATCGGCTTTTTTCATCGATTTAAATTTAGTCTTGAATACTAATATATATTCAGAGATGAAAACAATAATCACTTACGCAGTTCATTAAATTACATGATTCCAATTGTACACTCCGACTTCGCAATAATAGCAACATCTATAAAGATTTTCTTCAGGATGATTTTCCACGAAGAAATACCATCATTTTTTCCAATTTACACTGAAAAATAGGTAAAAACGCACGACCACTTTTGTCCACAAACCCCGATTTCTGTCCAGAGAAAAAAGCCCTCTTTTCTTTAATAATAAGCTGAAATTGAGGTTTATATAATTTCAAGTGGACAAAAAATCTAAAATTTCCTCCCACAAACGCCGAAAAATGTCTTTGCAAAACAGCACACAAGTATGTTATTTTAGTAGTAGAAAGAATTTTAAATAAAAAATAATTGAATATAATATTCCATAATAGAATGTCAACGGTGCTAATTAAATTAGTAAAAAAGTTTCCGAAATTCTAAAATAAAATATCATGAAAACACTAAAAGTTTTAATAAGCATTTACCTGATTGCTCTTTTATCGGGTAATTTATCAGCTCAAGTACCTACACCCTACCTTTACAAATGGTTTCCACTTAATTCAGGAACAACGAATGATCTTAATATGATATTTTCATCGGGAAGCAGTTGGGTTGTCGGTGAAAATGGTTCCATATTCAGAATGGATGGAGATAACCTGACACCCATTTTAAGCGGGACTACTAACGATTTGTATTCAATGCATTCCCATAGCAACTATTGGATAGTTGGTGATAACGGAACGATACTTAAATCATCCGATGGAATTAACTGGACTTCTGTAAACAGTGGAACGGCAAACAAACTTTATTCTTTTGCACGAACTTTTATTAACACATTTACAATAGTCGGCTCAAACGGTTTAATACTCCGAAGTACAAACAATGGTTATACGTGGTCACCTCAAGCAAGCGGAACCACGAGTGACCTGAAAATGATAACTTACTCGAACATGACCAATATGTGGATAGCAGGCTCAAACGGAACGTTACTCAGATCAACTGATTACGGTTCAAGTTGGATTTTACAAAACAGTGGAACAAATCAGGACCTTAATTCTATCAAGATGCTGGGTAACACAGGTTATATTGTCGGTTCAAATGGATTGATATTAAAAACGGATAACGGAGGAATAAACTGGACACAGCAGGTAAGCGGAACGAGCGCGAATCTAAAATCGTTCGATGCTTCCGGATGGATAGTTGGTTCAGGAGGTACAATTTTAAGAACCACTAACGGTGGAACTAACTGGATACT
>CAYYJH010000118.1:0-1613 GCA_964472195.1 uncultured Ignavibacteriaceae bacterium
TGATTTTTTAGAAATCCATCACTTTGTGATAAGTTGAAAACATCTTAATTCCAATAGTATATGTTCTATAAATAAAAACGTTTTGGACAGATATGTAAATTTGTACTTTGTATTTGAAATTTATTTGAAGTTTATGTTTGGAATTTAGATAGGTGCAAAGTGAACTAAAGATATATCTTAAAGAATAAGAATTAAGAGCTTCTTAACTTCTTAAAAACAATATTACAAAGTGCTTTTGAGAAATATTTTATATCTGTTAAAAAGGGATTTTTTTCATAAGAATCTAAATACTTCTCCTCCGATTCCATTATTTCATAAAAAGATTTAGGCTGGTCAACACAGAATGGCGGGATGAGACCGGGTTTATATTTTATCCTTTTCTTCTTAAGATCTTCTCTATACAGGTTAAAATAGTGATGAGAAATCGGACGTACTCCGACAAGCTTTAACTCACCTTTAAAAAAGTTAAGCAACATAGGAAGCTCATCTATCCAATATTTCCTGAGTACTTTTCCCCACGAAGTTACACGGAAATCATTATTAAACTTTCCATTATTTTGTGTATGATTTTTTTTGTAAACATAATCCTGCAGGTATTCCGCATATGGATGCATCGTTCTTAATTTATAAACTTTTATCGTTTTAGCATTTTCCCCTACCCTTTTCAATTTACAATAAAAACCGTATGAAGGCTCAGGATCAAAAGTCGGCTCTTTTAATTTTTTGCAAATAAAATAATGCCTGTTATTTATTTCTTCATGATGAACAACCTTAAATCCACATGCTACAAGCCTACCGAATGTTTCAGCAAGTGATAAAGTTCTGTTCATCCCTTTTGTCAAAGCAAAATAAATTTTTTTAGTTAGAGAGAATTTAGGAAAGACTCGCTTTAATATGAAATCAAAAAAGTAATACGGATATGAAATGAAATAAGTGTATTTTTGTAATTTTCTTCTTCTTCTTTCTTCCAAAGTCTCAACACTCCCGATAAACATTCCCCCCGTGATTAATTTCCTGTTAATCGCTTCGAAGAATTTATTAACGTGCCTGAAGTCATTAACTTTGTGTGTGTTAACAATGTTTTTTAAATTCTCGGGAAGATTATACAGTTGATCAATATTGTTAGAAGTGGTAATATAAAAATTTTCATGTGAAGGTATGAATTTATGGAAATATCCTAAAAGTATTTCATTCATATCGAGGAGTTTCCAGTTCTTCTTACCGTCTAATTTAATTTCTAATGAATCCGGTAAACCGTTCTGGAACCTTCCTTTTATTACTAAAGCTTCTTCTACCATTAAAATACTTTTTATTTTATGCCATCAAATTGTTGAAAACTTCTAACGTACCACACCAACAATATACAAAACTTTAATAAACTAACATATAGGTTTTTTGCTCAAAAGTATGTCGGAGTTTGTCCTACGCATTTTATTAATTTTAAAGTGTAAATTTTAAATGATAAAGGTTGAAGCAAGATACTGGTGAGAATTTATTGTACGGAATGTTTTAAGCAGAAATGGAGAATGGAAGAAGAATAATTCTGTATATTGATTTTTTAAATGTTAAATTGTAAATGAATGTTCACAATTTCATTTTACCGGCATGTCATG
>CAYYJH010000118.1:1713-6161 GCA_964472195.1 uncultured Ignavibacteriaceae bacterium
ACCGGCATGTCATGGTCCATACCATGACAACAAATCATTGGGTGCTTCCTTCAGGAAAAACCAGCATTTATAAAAAATAACTTACAATTATTAATTACGAACGAAGTGAGTATAGTTAGTAGTCTACGCGGAGTGTAAGCCAGCCGTAATGGTCTTTGATCTTTCTGCATATGTAAATCAAATCTTGAAACTCGTACACATATTTGAACTCTAAAAAATATTGCCTGACCGGCTGCCAGGTGAGTTGTGCGGAAATTATATCACGATTTATTCTATTACCATTGAGAAATATTGCATCCTGTCCTTTTGCCCAATCTCCTCTTTCAATATTACCACCGTAGTTCATAATCAACGTATCATTCCTGATTATTATCCCATTAGCTGATCTTTGTTTTTTGTATAATAAAGATAAATTCAATCTGTGTGTAACATCATAAGAAAATTTTAATGCTACTTCATCAGAATTAGGAGGAAGATTATGCCCTAAAGGAAGTGTCCAGTTTGTATATTCACTCTTGTTTGATTGGTGTGTATAAATAAAAGGATTCAATCTTGTATATTCTAATGCTGCCGTTAAGTTTGGTATCCAGAAAGCATTTGTCCAGAGTGTACCGACCTGCCATGCAAACTTGTTATCGAGTGCCGGGGACCCATCCGAATATGTACCGCCAAACAAATGACTAAAGTTTAAATCATCTATTAATACGGAAGCTTGCAGAGATAATTTATTAACAGGAATGATTTCCATGTCAAAACCCATCATTGCATTGTTATTGTTTTTAGGTTGGTTTTCACCTGCATTATAATCAGCAGAACGGAGAAAGCTGAATGGATTTAAAAATGTAAAATCGAAAGGTCTGTCGCTAGCTACGACACTCTCGAAAAAGCCCACACGAAATGCTTTAGAAAAATTAACATTAAGCCTGTGAGATGTAACAGTCTTTGAACGGAGGTCTCTTCCAAGAGAATCACCTTTAATAGTACCGTATAAAAAATAATAATGTAAAGATTTGTATTTAAGGTCCAATTTTATATAACTGAATGGAACCGTATTACTCGATAAAAAAAGTTTATCGACATATCCAAAACCCGAGTACAAAGCCTCCTTACCAACCATTAAAGATAACCAGTCTTCTTTTGTTCTGTATCTTAAATAACCCTCATAAGTATCAAAATTATTACTCTCAGACCTGAACTTTGTATTTGCTTTGAACTTTGGGTTAGTAGCAATTGCAAAATCGACATCGTCAGGATTACCTGAAAGCTTCTGACCGTTGGACATACGTAAATAAAAACCCACTGAATTATACAGTGTACCCCTTACCCTGATACCGAGCTCTCCCAGAGTTATAGAATGCTTACCTAACGAATCCCCCTTTGAATTTCGCTGTGAAAGAAAAGCTGTTCCATCGAGAAAAAATGCAGCGTTCGAATCCGTGTATTCATATAGATACTTCTGTTTTTTGTTACTGAATATATTTCCGAAATCCATACTATTAAAAAACCCGGAAGTATTCTTTGTTTTCCCGGTGATATCATACTCAAATTCAACGTTTAAATCTTTTAGAATTTTCCTGTCTGTACCTGATAAACTATTCGAATTATCATTTATGATGTTTATATAATTTGCTATCTGTTCCCGGGATAATGGTATTACCGAAGAATTATAATCTTCTATAACACCTAATAGCTGCATTCTCTTTATATAATCATAGACCGGATGCGACGGCGGAACAAGCTCAACCTGTGAATAGATTGAACTAACCATCACAAACAATATTACAAATAATAAATTACATGTTGGAAATAATTTCATAATTAAATTTGATTATCAATAAAATCTAGCTGGCTTGTCATGGTCAATGCCATGTCAACATATCATTAATGTCATACTTCATGTATTAACGCATTCGCGGCAATATCTTTCGTGCAATTTCGTCTGCCCCGTCACGAAGTGACCTCTTTGGGGTATGGAAGTATGACTGTATCGGGGTGACTGGGTTGCAGAATTATTTATCGATATATAGAAAATCGTTATAAAATAATTTACAATTCAAAATTTAAAATTTATCATTCCTTACGAACTCCTCGCTCCTTTCACGAATATATTATACAAAGCCTTTGTAAGATACTTTAAATCAGTTTTTACAGGATTCCTTGAATAAGCATCTAAATATCTTTCTTCCGAAACCATGATATCATTAAAATCTTCCGGCATATCAGCATAAAAAGGCGGTATCAAACCCGGCTTATACTTACTCCTTTTCTGCTTAAGCTCTTCTCCATACAAATCATAATACTGCATACTTAAAGGACGAACACCGAATAATTTTACATCACCCTTTAGAAGATTGATGATCATCGGTAACTCATCAATCCAGTATTTCCGAAAGAACCTTCCCCAACTTGTTATGCGGTAGTCATTGTTAAACTTTCCATTAGCGTTAACACTGTTCATTCTATAAACATAATCCTGTAGATACTCTCCAAAAGGATGCATTGTTCTAAGCTTAAACACAGTGATTTGTTTCCCATTTTTCCCGGCTCTTCTCATTCGATAAAGGAAACCATTGCTCGTTCCATTTGTATTATACGGTTTGCAGACTTTTTTGCCGACTATATACAATCGATTTAAGATTTCTTTATAATCGACTATTTCAAAACCACATGAGATAAGCCTACCGAAAGTTTCCGATTTAGACAGGACTATATTGCGTCCTTTTGTTAATAGTAAATATATCTTCCTTGTAAGAAAGAACTTCGGAAAAACTCTTTTCAATATAAAATCTAAAACGTAGTACGGATAAGATATAAACTTTGGAAATTTTCTTAATATTCTTTTTTTTCTTTCCTCAATTGTCTCAACACAGCAGACAAAAAGTCCTTCATTCGCAAGCTTATCATTCACGGATTCGAAATATTTATTTATATGTTTGAGGTCATTAATTTTATGTATATTTATAACTGCATCTAGTTGTGAAGAAAGCGTTTCAATATGATTTAGTTCATTAGAATTTAACACAACTGATTTTTCATTTGTTGTTATGAATTTGTTGATGTACTCTGCAATCGAACTATCAAGATTACACAATATTATTTCCTTGTTTCTGTTCTTTAAATAATCAGAAATAGTACCGCTATCATTTACAGCAGCAGTATTTACAGTTTCCGTTCTTTGTATATAATCATTCATGCTATATTATGCATTAGCGGCTAAAAAAATCTTTAACAAATCACTAAAACTTTGACTATCAAACAATCAACATCAAAATACATAAGAGAAATCCTTCTCGTCAATCTATTCATCGCTAACATCTTCATATCGAGCATTACATCTTATAACCTTAACTCTTTCATTATAAAAATCATCTCTACGATTCTTCTATTCACAATTATTATCGTCGATATAAAAATATCCAGATTCGATTTGCTCAGTCATTTAAAAACAAAACATTTCAAATGGCTTATATCAATATTAGCACTGTTCATATTCATTCCTCTAATATCCTTATTCTACTCAACCAACTTCGTGTTCGGATTCCAAAAACTCATCAGTCTTTTAGTAAGCACCATTCCTACCATCTTAGCTTTTTTTTATATTCTCTTAACACTTAACAAAGAAAGATATCAAACTTTCATATTCTCTACCATCATTATATCAATTATTTCTTTCATTTTAATCTTAATAATAGAACCTTTTTCTTATGACGGCTCAACTCCAAAAAGTATGACTAGCTGGAGCCACGTGTTATACGGTCGCTTTGTCTCCTCTGCATTCATCATCATACTATTTTACCTTTTAAATCTTAAAAACAAAAAACTAATTCCACTAGTGAGTTTATGTTTATCTATAATAATACTCGGAGTTTTTCTCAGTGGACTTAGAGCAGCACTTTTAGGAACTATAATTTTTACACTCATAATTTTATTAATATATCTATTTCAAAAAAGATTAAGTGCATTAAACTTTTCCGGATTGCTACTGTCTATCATTATCTCTTTACTGCTAATAAATATCTTTCCTTCGGGAAATAATATACCATTGAATCGTTTCAAGAATTTACAGGATATAGAAGATTTTCGTTTCAATTACGACAGCCCCATTCACACACGTTATAATTCATACGATGTTAGCATTGAAATTATAAAAGAAAGACCTTTTCTTGGAACAGGATTTGGAGGATTCAGAAATTACAATAACGATTATTTCACGCATGATATTAAATATCCACACAACATATTTTTTGAATTTTCTGTCGAGCTTGGAATTCCGGGTGTGCTGCTTCTACTTTTTCTATTGTTCATAATTTTTTCTTCCGCTAAAAAAGTATCCGTTGATGTTTTTATCTTTTTTTTATTCGCTCTCTGGCTCGCAATGTTCTCAAAAGACATTCCATCACAAAGTTTATTGTGGATAGGACTGGCTTTTTTTGGAGTGAAAGATTTTC
>CAYYJH010000119.1:0-5865 GCA_964472195.1 uncultured Ignavibacteriaceae bacterium
TTAGCATAAGCACCGAGTCTAATACCGTCTCCAGAATTTAGATTGATTTTTCCAGAATTAAATTTCCCTTCTGGAGTAATCGGTACAATTCTCATCAGTTTAATCTCATTTGAATTTCTATTATACGCAATTATCTTGACAAATCCATCGGACATAGCACTGTGTTTATCACTGCATATAACAGTACCGGAAATTTCAATGGGATTCTTTTCTACACCTTTTGCAGATATTGTGTAGGAGAGTATAAAAGCGATTAGAATTGCTTGTATACTTATTAGAATTGAGTTTCTCATGATTCTCTCCTTTGAATTGAGTTTATAACTGGTATTTATATTTTTTACGTAATTGTTTCTTTGATGTTAAGTTTATTATAAACTTTCTTGAAATCTTTCGTTTTGTATCCCTGACTCCAGTAATAATTGAATAAGTCTGTCATTCTTTTTGCAAAGTCTTGATTTCGTATTATTATGTCTGCTCTGTTATGTCTTGGAATATCTTTGTTATCTATGTTGATAAAAACGATTTCCCTATCGAAGATTGTTATATTCGGAAGTTCTAATTGAGAGATCCTTAATTGTTCACCGTTCTTCTCGTAGTGCTCGCATAGGTCAATAAATCCTTCCATCGTTGCTATAGATATATTTTCATTTCTATCAAGGATACGAAAATTCAAGCTTGCTTCGTAAATCGATTTAATGACACCACCGTTATCAATAAATCTTTTTGCATCATTATCTAATTCTTTTGAGACAAACATTTCAAATCTAACCATGAAAAGAATTTCTTCCTTTGCCTGTTTCAATAATTCAATGAATTTAGCTGTTCGATGCTTGTTGAAACCTCTTATTAATTCAATGTTAACATTTGTTACATCTTTTTCGTTATCTGAATGATATAAAGGGTGCAGATCATGGAAAGTATCTTTTAGGTGAGTTAGTTCGGTTTCCTTAGCATGATTAATCTCCCCCTGTATTTTATCAAAGATAATATTTGGATTTATAATTTCGTACTTTAATATCGAATTGGTTTCTATAGCATTGCAATAACCTTTCTCTGCAAAACTTTTTAGGATTTCATAGACAGCAGTTCTTCTTATCTTTGCTTTGTCTGCTATTTCCGATGCACTTAAAGAAACGTTTTTTAGCAGAGCTAAAAATACTTTAGCTTCGTATTCTTTGAATCCTAATTTCTTGATTTTAAGTATTAAATTTTCCATTGTAAAATTGTTGTCCTTTTTGTTTAAGACAATATTAACAATTTTCAGTTATCTGTCAAGTCCATAATTTTGTAATATTGTGTTACCTACTAACAACAACATTTTTGCAAGTATTGTATAAATATTATCTAACTTGTATCCAGATTTTCAGATAAAAGGATTCCCTCGTAAACACAGAGAATCCTTATAAAACAGGATCAATCCTCGGAATCCGTTAAATAAACAACAAGTTTAAAAAAAATTATTTACTCTTTTGAATTATAAAACTTACTATTAATATATTATAATATTGTTTCTCTCGCAAAGACATTTTTTGGCATTTGTGGGATGTGTTTTCTTAAAAATTTATATATTTTAAGAAATAGGGATATCTAAAAACTTTAATTTTAAACAAAAATTGAACTTTTCAAGTAAAAACTCCCTTGATTTTCACTGGACAAAAATCGGCGTTTGTGGGAAGTTTATATATTTAGGACAAAATTTAAAGGTTGTAGATTAATAATATTTCACTAATCTTTGATAAACAGAATATTCGATGAAAAAAACATATCGAAAATGAAAAGCAGTAAGCTCATTAGGGTTATCAGAGGTTTGTCAAAAAATGAATTTCGTAAATTTGGAGATTTTATAAAATCTCCTTTTTACAATAAAAATGAGAAGTTAAGCAAGCTTTATGATTTCCTGAAAGATACCAATGGTGAATTTGAATTTGCAAGTATCACGAAAGAATCACTGGCTGAATTTGTCTATCCAGAAACAAAATACGATGAACAAAAAATTCGTACATTGGTTTCGGATTTTATTAAGATGGTTGAAAAATTTCTCGTTGTAATTGAAGAAGAAAAGAATTCTGTGTTCCAAAAAGTTTATCTTGTAAGAGCTTTGATTGACAGGAATATTACAGGTAGTTTCAAAACAGTTTTAAGGGAAACACTCGATACTCAAAATAAGGAGTTCAATCGGGATGAAGATTATTATTATAATCAAATGTATCTTGAGCTTGAATCTCTTAATTATAAAGTGGAAAGAGATGAATCTGTTCAGAGAACTGATTACAACAAGATAACATCTAATATTGATCTCTTCTTTATCATCACTAAACTGTCTATGCTTCATTTTATTTCGCATCATGAAAAAGACATAAAACCTGATAGTGATTTTAATGAATGGTTGATCGAAGAAATTATTAAATTTATTAAAGAGAACCTGACATTAATCAAGAAAGAACACCCAATAATATATATGAAGTATCTTGTATTGATGTCTATAATATATCCCGATGACGAAAAATATTATGAAAGTCTGAAAAATTATTCAATCGCGAACTGGAAAAAATTTAATACTTATAACAGGGGTTATGTTTTCGGATCATTGAAAAATTATGTAATAGATAAATATAACAAGGGTAATATAGAATTCAAAAAAGAACGATTTTATATTGACAAGTTTATTGAGGATAAAAATATTTTAGATTATGAAAACTTCATCAGCCACACAGATTTTTTAAACTCAATATCATCAGCATTAGCAGTTAAAAATGTAAAATGGGCAGTTAGTTTTTTCCGGAAATATAAAGACAAAATAATTCCCGAATTAAAAGAAGATGCAAAGAATTTAGCGTTGGCTCAAATACTTTATTTTAAAAAAGATTTTGAACAAGCGAATATTTACCTCAATCAGATTAGTTATAGGAAATATTATTTTTATCTTCGCTCCAAAATGATAATTGCACAAATGCTTTATGATTCAGGTGAATATGAACCTGCCGGATATTTGATAGATGCCGTCAGGCATTATTTAAACAGGAAGAAGGAGAAAATGCCTATTAGCGAATATTACCTATTCAGGAATTTTTTCCAATTACTGGGAAGGCTATTGAATATATCAAAAGCTGATATACGAGTGTTTAAGCAAGAATTAAAGAGTCAGTCTAACGTTGCTAATAAAGAGTGGCTGTTAAAGAAAGCAATTGAATTTAATAAAAGAAAGTAAAACAAAAATACATATTACTTTACTACAACATTAACCATTCTGTTTTTTACAACAATTATCTTTATAATTTCTTTTCCTAAAATATATTTTCTGATCTTTTCATCATCTAAAGCAGCCTGCTCTAATGCTTTTTCATCGGAATCGTAGTCGATTTCTCTTTTCGATCTTACTTTTCCGTTTACTGAAAATGCGATTGTAACACTATCAGCCTTAGCAAACTCTTCATTGTATGAGGGCCACTCATTATTTTGAATCGAACTTTTATTTCCAATTCTTTCCCAAAGCTCTTCCGAAACATGAGGGGCAAACGGTGATAGCAGCAATAAAAACTTCTCAATTACAACTTTACTTATTTTATCATACTTATAAAGTTCGTTTATAAAAATCATCAATTGAGCGATCGATGTATTGAACTTCATATCACCATCTTCGATGTCATTTGTTACTTTCTTTATCGTTCTGTGAAGGAGTTTATTTTGTTTCTCGTCAGGTTTATCATTAACAATGTTACGATTAATAGTTTGAGATTCTTCCTCAACTACTAATCTCCAAACGCGGTTTAAGAATCTGTTCATCCCATCGATACCTTCTGTACTCCATGGTTGGGCTGCATCAAGAGGTCCCATGAACATTTCGAAGAGTCTCATCGAATCTGCTCCGAATTCCTTCACTACATCATCCGGGTTAATCACATTTCCTCTCGATTTGCTCATCTTTACACCATCTTCACCAAGTATCATTCCCTGGTTGAATAATATAGTGAAAGGTTCATCTTCCGAAACGTAACCCAGGTCATATAAAACCTTATGCCAGAACCTGGCATAGAGAAGATGCAGTACTGCATGTTCGGAACCACCGATATAAAGATCAACAGGCATCCAGTATTTTTCTTTCTTAAGACCGCACAATTCTTTTTCATTGTTCGGATCTATGAATCTCAAATAATACCAGCATGAGCCGGCCCACTGGGGCATTGTGTTTGTTTCTCGTTTTGCTTTCCTGTCTGTTGCTTTATCGGTTATGTTAACCCAATCTTTTATTGATGCAAGCGGTGATTCACCCGTTCCGCTGTGTTTATAAGAACTGACTTCCGGCAGTGTTAACGGGAGTTCGTTCTCATCAAGTGCTCTGAAAGTACCATCATCAAAATGAATTATCGGAAATGGTTCTCCCCAGTATCTTTGTCTCGAAAATAACCAGTCTCTTAGTTTGTAGTTCACACTACTCCTGCCAATATTTTTTTGCTCAAGCCATGTAGTAATTTTTTCTTTAGCTTCCTGCGTTGGAAGTCCATTTAGGAATCCGGAGTTTATTGAATAACCGTCACCCGTAAAACAAACTTTTCCCTTGTGAACTTCTTCGACGTACTTATTATATCCGTTCGAGGAATCTGTATTTAAGTTTTGGAGACCTTTTCCCGAAACGATTATTTCCCCGGCTTCTTCTGATTTAATTTTCTTTATTGCAGCATCTTTCAGATTTTCTGGTACGACTACGGGTATTATATCGAGTTTGAATTTCAATGCGAATTCCATGTCTCTTTCATCATGTCCCGGGACACTCATTATCGCACCCGTTCCGTAAGAAGCAAGTACGTAGTCGGAGATCAGTACTGGAATTTCCTTATTGTTAGCAGGATTGACTGCATAAGCGCCCGTGAACTCGCCTGTTTTGGTTTTTGAAAGTTCTGTCCGCTCTAAGTCTGATTTTCTTGATGCTTCTTCGATGTATTTTTCTACCTTCTCTTTATGCTCATCTGTGGTTATTTCTTTTACCAGCTCATGCTCGGGAGAGAGAACCATATAGGTTGCTCCGAATAAAGTATCCGGTCGGGTTGTGAAAACCTCTATTGATTTATCCTCTCGAAGATGTTTACTTTTTATGATGAACTTTATCATTGCACCTTCGCTTTTACCTATCCAGTTACGCTGAAGTTCTTTTATATTGGGGGGCCAGTTGACATTATCGAGGTTACTCAACAGCCTTTCCGCGTATTTTGTTATCCTGAGTTTCCATTGTTTCATAGGGCGCTTGTATACGGAGTAGCCTTTTTCAAGTTGTTCGGGTACTTCTTCGTTTGCGAGCACTGTCCCGAGTTCGGGACACCAGTTAACAGGGTCGTTTGCGATGAAAGCAAGGCGGTTCGAATTTATATAATCAGTCCTTTCTTTTTCGTTTAAGCCTTCTGGTATCTTCAGTTCTGAAATTGGTTTTGCTTTGTTCTCTTTATCATCGTAGTATGAGTTAAACAGTTTCAGGAAAATCCACTGTGTCCATTTGAAATACTTCTCGTCGGATGTACTGACTTCTCTATCCCAGTCATAAGAGAATCCAAGTGATTTAAGTTGTGCCCTGAACCTGTTTATGCACTCTTCCGTTCGCTTCTTCGGATGTGTTCCTGTCTTGACGGCAAATTGTTCCGTTTGCAAACCGAAGGCATCCCAGCCCATCGGGTGCAGAACGTTGAATCCTCTCATTCTTTTATAACGGGCGATTATATCCGTTGCCGTGTAGCCTTCCGGGTGCCCTACGTGCAAACCTTCCCCGCTCGGGTATGGGAACATGTCCAGGACGTAATACTTTGGCTTTTCTTTATCCAATTCATCGAATGGGGGAGTTTTGAATGTTTTGTTCTCTTCCCAGTATTTCTGCCATTT
>CAYYJH010000120.1:0-5785 GCA_964472195.1 uncultured Ignavibacteriaceae bacterium
ATGCAGGGGGTATAGGTCAGAAGATAATAAAGCTGGCGATATTTACGCCGGAAGAGAGAATTGATTTCTAAACTCGGAAAACATAAAAGTTCATAATAATTTTTCTGTTCATTTCCTTTCATTAAAGGCAGTTGGTTAATATCAACTGCCTTTTTTGTTTTTGACTTTATTAGAAACTCCTAAAAAATTATTTTTGCAACGAAGAAACACATTCCCTTCAATTAGTGAATTTGATTTTTAATGTATCATAATAAACATTTCTACCAAAGGATAAAAAACTCTATTCTTACAATTCAAAATATATTCAATCCAATTATTATAAAAATTTAATAATATATTATAACTTTTCATGAATCTTTTCAGTAAAGCTGTTGCCTCCACAATTCCATTTTTCCCAAAAAGATTTGTAAGAATTTTTGCAAATAAATATATAGCGGGTGATAAGTTATCAGATGGTGTCAAAACTGTCCAAGAGCTTAATAAGAGAAAAATGCTCGCCACTATGGATGTTTTAGGTGAAAGCATCAAAGACAAAAAAGAAGCTGAACAATCAAAAAATGAATCTCTAGAAGTTCTGGATGCCATTTCGAAACATAAACTTAATTCGAATCTTTCTGTAAAGCTGACAATGTTAGGTTTAAATTTAGATTACGATTTTTGTTTGAGTTTATTTACAGAAATTATGCAGCATGCAAAAGAGCTGAATAATTCTGTGAGGATAGACATGGAAGACTCTTCAGTTACAGATTCTACATTAAAAATCTACGAAGACAGCAGGAAAAATTTCGATAACATAGGAATTGTTATTCAGGCATATCTGAGAAGAAGTGAAGATGATATACTCAAACTTACTGAAACGAATGCAAACTTCAGGTTATGTAAAGGTATATACATAGAACCGGAAGCTATTGCTTTTAAAAAGAGAAGTGAAATAAGAAATAATTTTCTAAAATTAATTAGAATAGTATTAGAAAAAAAATCTTATTGTGGAATAGCAACTCATGATGATATTGTTATTGATGGTTCTAAAAAACTAATCTCAGAACTTGGACTTAATAAAGAAGATTATGAATTCCAAATGCTTCTTGGTGTCAGAGAAAATCTAAGAGATAAATTGGTCAGCGAAGGGCACAAAATGAAAATTTATGTTCCGTTTGGAGAAAGATGGTATGAATATTCTATAAGAAGGTTCAAAGAAAATCCAAATATTGCAGGTCAGGTTTTAAAAAGCATATTCACAAGGAATTAATCTTTACATTTAAAAAATCTACTCACCTTTTACTTTAAACCAAATCCTGGTAGTTTCAGGATATATCTTATACATCATATCTTTAATTACTTTTGCATATTCACGAATCTCCCATTGTGCGGAAGGTTCATCTCTTAGATCGATGAAATTCGTAATAGCCTGAAAAGATGCTGTCCAATAAACTTCTGTATATTGATTTAACGGAAGCATAATTCTTGCCTGTTCCTTGGCAACACCGAGGTCAAGCAGTGTTTTATATGAATCAATAAGAGAGTTCATCGTTTTTTGAAATACTTCCCTGGCGATAACCTGATCATCGATACTTCCTTCGGACGCTTGCCTATTATCTTTCGACTGTTTACGCCAGTTTGCTGGTTCATAAAAATCATTAACTGGTACATACCTTCCACTTATCTCGTTCCAGGCGTGATCTTTTGTGAATGAATTTGAACTCGTTTCAATACCGACAACATGCTTATACCATTGCCTCATCACAAACTCGGGTGCTTTAACATGAAACTGAACTACAAGATGCCGGAAGGGAGACCAGTGTTTGTTTTCTGCGAGGAATTCTACGAGTACCCTATCCACATCATCATAAGTCGTTTTCCTTTTTCCGAACGAGACACGGGCAGAGTTTACCACAGTAAGATCTGAACCTAACGAATCTATAACTTCAATAAAGCCTTTATCAAGAACATTTGTTTTCAAAATTGATTCCATATAATTTACTTTTTAGATTTGATTACCAATTATGAATTCTAATATACAAAATTTTATTTGAAGATTTTATTTTAAAAAACGAGAAACGATTCTCACAATCATTATTAAATGAAAATATTTTTAATTGATTGGGCAGAATTGTATATAGAAATTATTTATTTGATGAATAATTGGCGAATTAGATTTCATAACAAACAGTGAGTCTTCGTATTTAAAGAGTGTTAGATCATTTTATTAAGATGGAAATTTTTCGATTTTAATTTTTGAACACACTAACTTTAGAACTCTTACTAATGAATAAAGAATTATTGGTTGAAAAAAGTGTACTTTGACATAATAATTCACTAATTGAATTTTATGAGAAAAATAAGAAATTATATTGGAAATAATTATTATGTTTCTTTATTCATTTTTAAGTTATAGTTTTTCTTCAATAATAATATCAATTCCGGGATAAGCAATTAACAATCTTACCATTGAACATATAATCCCGGAATAAGTGTTCAGTAAGTTTTAATAGAAGCAATATCGTTTCAAGTTTTTATTTCTAACAAATTCTCAGTATAAATTATTGAGGAGTTGTAAAACGTCTCTTTTAAAATTATATTTTCAATTCAACTTCATTATTTAAAATATAAAGAAGGAAATTTATGAAAGCAAAAATCTTCAATTTGAAAAACACATTAATATCGTTTATAATATTAATGTCACTAATATTGATGTCTTCAATTTCTTATTCCCAGACAACCGGAAGTATTGGGGGTACGGTCGTTGATGCTCTGGATCAATCACCATTGCCGGGAGCTTCAGTAAAAATAGAAGGCTCTAACCAGGGGGCAGTAACTAACGACAACGGGGAGTTTGTTATCCTCAACCTTGATGTCGGTATATACACACTTGAAGCATCATACATCGGTTATAATACAAATAAGATAACAGGTGTAAAAGTATCTGTAGATTCAAGAACAAAAGTTGATTTTGAATTAACTTCTACAGAGATTCAAACAGAAATTATTATCGTAGAAGCAGAACGTAAAGGAATAGATGTTGAGCAGAGCGGACGATTGATTGAAAATGAACAAATTGAACGCCAGGGGACAAGAGGTATCACAAACATTGTCTCACAAACTGCAGGGGTTGTTCAGAATGAGAGAGGTGGTACTATAAATGTAAGAGGAGGAAGAGACAACGAAACGGTAATTATTATTGATGGTGTGGTTACAAACAATCCTATTGATGGTTCAACCGGCAATGCCACCGTTGCAAATAGTTTAATACAAGAAATAGCTGTCTTGACCGGGGGATTTGGAGCGGAATACGGTAATGTATTGAGCGGTGTTGTGAATGTAACCACCAAAGGAGGGTCCGATGTGTATTCAGGTTCAATTGAAGCAATCACGGATGAGTTTACCGGGGATTGGATTAAAACAATTTCTCAGGGATATAATCTGTACAATGTAACTTTTGGAGGACCATTAATTCCATCAAAAGATTTAGCAAGAGTAATAAATTTCTATGGAGGAGTTGAAAGGCAATGGTTAGAGGTTAGGAATTCATCATGGATTACTAATGAATTATTTGAGGACGGAATAATGCCTAATTATGGACAAAACTCATGGTTTTACAGTGCCAGGATGAACATTAACCTTTCAGAAATAAAAAATAGTAAGGTACCAATCGACTTGAAATTTGGTGCACTGATATCCAATTCTGAGCAGAGACGTTTCCTTACCAGCTTTTTAAAAACAAATTCTTACCATAATCCGTTCTGGGATTATGATGACAAGACTTTTTATGGAAGGTTAATTCATAATATATCAAGCAACTTCTTTTATGAACTTCAGGGAAGTTATTTCAATTCAATATTTGAGAGAGGAGATCCATTCCTTAGGGATCAGATAACACTTTATGGTGATACGAATTATGTACCCATTCTTCCAACACAGGGTGCATGGTCAGTACCCGATCCATTAACAGGTAATGTATTCCAGAAAGCTGGTGTAGTATATCCGGTATACGAAAAGAACGAAATAAGTTACTTAGGGGGGAAACTGGATGCTACAATAGCAATTTTAACAAAGAAATATGGGGACCATGAGATAAAGTTTGGTGGAGAGTTTAAATACCATACTTTAAAATACATGTATGTATGGGCACCTTCTTTAGCATCAAATTCATTTGACGATTCAACACAAACTTTCCTGACACCTCCACGAGAGTTATGGTGGTCGGCAACAGGTGGACAACTTAATACCTATGGCTATAATATTGTAGACCAATTCGGTAACACAATAACAAATGCCGAAGAGCAAGAAGCAAAAAATCCAATAATAGCTGCATTATACTTAAGAGATAAAGTTGATTTTGGAGATTTTACTTTCAATGCAGGAATAAGATTGGATATGCTCGATGTAAACGATGATGTATTAATTGACCCTGAAAATCTTTATCACAAGGATGGAGTGCTGCTCTCAGCAGATGATTATGAACCAAGTTCGCAAAACATAACTGTAAGTCCGAGATTGGGATTTTCATTCCCTGTTACAGACAAAACAGTATTTATTGCTCAATACGGCAGATTCATACAGCTTCCACCGTTAGAGTTTCTATACATTAGCAAGTATGCATTTCAGCAGTTTTTTGCGGCATCGGTGCAAAATGTAGCAGAAAATTCAGGATTGAAGCCTGAGAAGCTCACTTCATATGAAGTAGGAATAAAGCAGCAGTTAGGAGATTACACTTATGCAGGTGTAACAGTATACTACAGAGAGACAAGGGACCAAATAGGAGCAGGAAGAATAATTGGCTCTCCGACAGTACCTAACGGATACAACATATATATGAACAATGACTTTGCGATATCGAGAGGATTGGAATTTTATTTAAGCATGAGAAGGTTTAATAGAATAGCTTTAGATATAGCCTACAGTTTAGCTTATGCATCGGGTACGGGTACGGATGAGACATCGAAGTTCACGCTTGTCAATCAATCAGGAGCAGAATTACCGAAATTCACATACCCGTTGAATTTTGACCAAAGGCACACAGGGACGATAAACTTCGATTATAGATTTGGTTCAACCGATGTTCCTAAAGGTTTAGCTGGTGAGATTTTAAAGAATTTAGGCTTTAACCTTTTATTCAGTTTCAACAGCGGGAGACCATATACGGCAAGGGAATTACCTACGACAGCATACAGTACGGGAGGAGCAGCTTTGTCGACAAAGAATGGTGTAACATGGCAGTGGAATCTAAGATTAGATGTCAAACTGGACAAAACAGTTAGAATATGGAAAACAAACTGGAATTTTTATATATATGTAATTAACCTGTTGAATTCCGAAATAATAAACAGTGTATACGGAAGTACAGGACTACCCGGAGATAATGGATATCTTGGAACAGCAAACGGAAACATACAGACTCAGCTATTCAAAGACAACTGGAAAATAAGAATACAGAATCCCGCAAACTGGGGACCGCCAAGACAGGTTCAATTCGGTATAAGAGTTAATTTTTAGGTTGTATAATTTCAAATGTTGCCCGGGATAATGTCCCGGGTATCGTTTGAAAGGATGAATGCTATATAATCAGTGTGTAATCCTGTTAGATTAAAGGAATTACACATACTAAGTTAAACGGATTGCAAGATAATTGCAGTCCGTTTTTTGTATGAACCTGAGGAGAATCTATCTTATTTGGTAGCATTGGCAGTGCTAACCTTACATGGATTGACTTCTCCCGAAGGGACTCCTTCGGAGCCGCGCGCGGTATGAACCTGTGGCGTGTTATGCCTTTCTTTATACCTTGAAT
>CAYYJH010000121.1:0-5400 GCA_964472195.1 uncultured Ignavibacteriaceae bacterium
AGTATTTCATCGGGGATAATAAGCTTTTCCTTTTGTTCTTCAATCTTGTCAAGTTCTAATCCTAAAACTTTATCAAAGTTATAACATAGTTCCAGTCTTTCCCCTGGTGATAAGTATTTGTCTTTGAGTGCATCCCAGAAAACCGAAAAGCCTTCTGTAACATTCAAATCATTATTAATTGAATCAATGAATTTTTCTTTATAATTCTTGATTTTGTTTTCATTGATATTTGATTTACTATTTTCTGTTTCTTCTCTCAGTCTAAGAATTCTGTTTTTTAAATTCTCATATCCGCTTTTTGCTGCATCCATACCGGCATAAGAAAACTTCAACTTCCTTCTGTAATGAGCATTAAGTAAAAAATAACGGTAATGCATTGCAGAGTAACCGTCATCTATTAGTGTTTGAAGTGTAATGAACTCTCCTTTCGATTTAGACATCTTTCCTTTTTCTTCTATAAGCCATTCTCCATGCATCCAATAGTTAACAAATTTTTCTTCATTGCACGCCTCTGATTGTGCAATCTCGTTTGTGTGGTGGACATTAATATGGTCAACACCACCGCAGTGTATATCGTAATGGTTGCCGAGGAATTTTTTACTCATAGCTGAGCATTCGATGTGCCAGCCCGGGAATCCAATTCCCCAGGGCGAATCCCATTCCATTTGCCTTTTTTCATCTTTAGGAGAAAATTTCCATAGAGCAAAGTCAGTTTTATTTTTCTTCTCATCTGAGAAAGAAATTCTCTTCCCTTCCTGCAGACCTTCGATATCAAGCTTTGCGAGTTTGGTGTAATTTGCAAACTTACTTGAATCAAAGTAAACACCGTCTGAGGTTAGGTAAGTGTATCCTTTTGCTTCAAGGCATTTAACCATGTCAATTTGTTCTTTGATATAGTCTGTCGCCTTACAATAAATATCCGGGGGATGAAAGTTCATAAGCTCAGAATCTCTTTTGTATACCTTTGTGTAATATTCGGATATTTCCCAAACAGTTTTGCCTTCCCTTTTAGCACCCTCCTCCATTTTATCCCTGCCTACATCATCGTCCGAAACGAGATGTCCCACATCCGTAATATTCATTACATGCTTAACCTGAAAACCATTATAAAAAAGCACTCTTTTCAGAATATCTTCGAAGAAAAAAGTTCTGAGGTTACCAATATGTTGATAATTATAAACAGTTGGACCGCAGCAATACATTCTGACTTTGCCGGGTTCAATAGGTATAAACTCTTCTGTTTTTCTTGTTAAAGTATTATAGAGTTTCAATTTTTGCACGTCGCAAATTATATTTTATCAATTTAAAAAAAAATTCTAATTAAAATTCAACTTTATTATATGCTCGAAACTTAGTAAGTTATTGTTAGTTTAATTAACATCTAAATTTAAACTAAACCACAATGGAAAACCACACCAAAGCGAGTTATTTTTCATTTGCAATAATCTTAGCAGCAGGTATTGTGATCGCATCAATAATTCTTGCTAATACATGGAGCAGTGTTGCGAGCAGGAATGTTACTATAACGGTTACGGGTTCTGCAACAAAAGATATTCGTTCTGACCTTGCAGAATGGTCCGGAACGTTTTCAAACGAATCATCTTCTTTATCTGAGGCTTATGCTAAATTAAAAGAGAGTAATAGTAAAGTACGCGCTTACCTTATTGGAAAAGGATTCGAAGAAGGAATGTTAAAATTTTCTGCTATTAATACGACTAATCTTTATTCGACGAATGCTCAAGGGTATAAAACCGAACAAATTATAGGGTACAGGTTATCTCAGGAGGTAACTATCGAATCATCGGATGTCGATAAAATAGACAGGTTATCGAGAGATGCAACCGAGCTTATTAATCAAGGTGTAGAAATTAATTCATATCAACCTCAATTTTTCTATACGAAAATAGGAGATTTGAAAGTTGAAATGATCGGTCTGGCTTCGGAAGATGCAAAACTGCGTGCTGAGCAAATTGCAAAAAGTACAGGTGATGACATTGGCGAAGTGCGTTCATCAAGGACGGGTGTAATACAGATAACATCAAAGAATTCAACCGATGTTTCGGATTACGGTATCAATGATACCTCTTCGCTCGAAAAGAAAATAACTGCTGTTGTTAGTATTAGCTTCTCGATTGATTAATTTTTATGCAATTTTTTTTTATGCAAACCCGTCTAATGATGGGTTTGCGTTGTATTCTTTTCATTTTGGGATACAAAACTCGTCTTCCATTAAACCAAACTCAGGATTATAATTAAAGGATTGAAAATTGTCCAAATTAATTAAAAGCATTAAAATACCTCATGTATTCACACTGCTTACTGTCGTTGTTTTCCTTTGTTCCATTCTAACATACATTATTAAATCTGGTGATTACAAGCGAGAAACAAAGCAGATAGGAGTACTTACTCGCACGGTAGTAATTCCAGGCACTTATAAGGAAATACCAAAGGATTATTCTTTGGAAGGTGCTGTTATCGGGAGAGAAGTGGATGGGAAAGCGTCACCCGTTAGTTTTGTTGATTTCTTAAGTGCTATACCTCGCGGAATGGAAGAAGCTGCGGATATTATTTTCTTTATATTTATAATAGGAGGTGTGTTTGGTATTCTTCAAAAGACCGGGACGATAATGGCATTTATACAAAAACTTCTCGACTCTTTTAGAGATACTGCAAATCTACTCGTTATTATCTTAATGATTGCAGTTGCCATAGGTGCATCCACACTCGGAATGGGTGAGGAATTCATTCCCTTAATTCCGCTTTTTCTGATTGTTTCAAAAAAACTGGGGTATGACCGTGTGTTTGGATTGGCAATTGTCTGGCTTGCAGCAGAGAGTGGTTTTGCAGCTGCAACCACAAATCCTTTTACTGTTAATATTGCTCAGGGAATTGCAGAAGTCCCGCTCAACAGCGGTATTGGTTTCAGGGTAATATTTTTTATTATATCCATTTGTATAACAATATTTTACCTTTTACATTATGGTACAAAGATTAAAAAAGACTATTCAAAGTCCCTGATGCCTGATGATGATTTTTCGCTTTCGGATTTTTCTTTTGAAAAAGTAGAGTTTAAAAAAGAACACATGTTTATTTTGATAGTAGGGGCAGGACTGTTCGCATTTATCATATATGCCGTGCAGGTATTCGGATGGTGGATAAATGATATGGCGGGTGGATTTTTGCTGATTGGTTTCTCAGCAGTCGTAATTTCGCGTATGTCTCTAAATAATGCGGCGAAAGCTTTTGTTAAGGGGCTGGAAGATATGGTGGTAGCCGCACTCGTAGTGGGATTTGCACGTGGTGTGCAGGTTGTTCTGCAGGATGGGCAAATACTTGATACTATTATCCACTTTGCCGCTTTTCATTTACAACAATACCACAACTTTGTTGCAGCAGGTGGAATGCTTGCATTTCAGACATTCTTAAATTTTTTCATCCCATCAGGCTCGGGACAAGCAGCTGTTACTATGCCGTTAATGGCTCCGCTGTCGGATTTAATCGGGATTACAAGACAGACTGCAGTTTTTGCTTTTACCTGCGGTGATGGTTTTTCTAATATGATAATTCCAACTTCAGGAACGTTGATGGCTGTTCTTGCTATAGCAAAAGTACCTTATACAAAGTGGTTAAGGTTTGCTTTACCTTTGTTTGCTCTGCTGTTCTTACTTTCTGCGGTATTTTTAGTTATTGCGGTGATTATCAATTATTAAATTTTAAAACATTAATAAGAATTGTATTATCTATTGTTTGTTTAAGTAATTTAAGGATGAGTTGGTGGGTAGGTATAGGTCTGTATGATTTGTTATTTTAATCTATCATTAGATTTTAATTTTTAGATAATAAACATTATATTGTAAATAGAAATAATTATTGAATTAAGGCAGTTATTAGAAGAAAACTTCGGAAAAAGAAATTGAATATAAACATGAGAAATATTTGTTGTGCTGTTATTCAAAAAAGGTTAAATTAATATATTGAGACAAATCGCAGAAATATTTCCAACAGAGAGAAAGAAGCTTTTGAATCGGTTGGAGGATCGGTTAGAAACAGCCTACAATCTAAATCGTAAGGTTGTTAGTTTTCAAGCTAATAAAGATGAACCAATTTACCGTTGGTTCAAGTACAAAGAGGGATTTTCAGCTCAACTTGTTAAGTATTTTCTTTCGGAATATTCACCCAAACCAGGTCGAGTTTTCGATCCATTTACTGGAATAGGTACAACTTTATTTGCCGGTCAGGAACTTGGTTGGGAATCCTACGGTATCGAACTTCTCCCTGTCGGAGTTTTTGTAATGCAAACAAGGGAGGCTGTTCATAATATTGATCTTAATAAGTTAAAAAAGACAACAGAGGCTTTATGGACAGAACTTAATCAAATAGATAACGGTGAAAAACAAATCAAACACATATCAATAACTGAGTATGCTTTTCCGGATGATACTGAAGAATCTTTGAATAAGTATCTTACCTATTGCTCCCCAATAAAGGATAAAAAAATACAAACTATTTTACGGTTTGCAGCTTTTACGGTTTTAGAGGAAGTCAGTTACACAAGAAAGGACGGTCAGTATTTACGATGGGATTATCGTTCAAAAAGAGAACTTTTGGGTAAACCCTTTAACAAAGGTAAGATTCTAACTTTTAAAGAAGCTGTAATGCATAAACTTAATCAAATTGCCAATGATTTGTCAACCAACAAATCTGATTCCTTATTTAGTATATCTGAAAATAATGGAAATGAAAGACCTCCGCTAAATATCATTCAAGGTTCGTGCCTTGAAGAATTACCCAAATTTGAAGATGGATTTTTTGATTTCATAATCACATCACCGCCTTATTGCAATCGCTATGACTACACAAGAACTTATGCTTTGGAATTAGTTTATCTTGGTTACAGCAGTGAACAAGTTCGTAAGCTTCGCCAAGAGATGCTCTCATGTACAGTTGAAAACAAAGAAAAAATTGATAAATTAAATCAGTACTATACTTCACTTGGAAATCCCGAAAACTTTTATAAAGTTCTTGAAGTTTATAACAATTCAAATGCAATGACTGAGGTTAATTCGGTACTCGAAGAGCTTAACAAGCTTGGAAAACTTAACAATAACAACATACCAAGAATGGTGAAAAATTATTTTTTAGAAATGTGTTTTGTTATTTACGAAATGGCAAGAGTAACAAAAAGTAGTGGCTTTTGTGTGATGGTTAACGATAACGTTCGTTATGGAGGAGAAGAAGTGCCAGTTGATTTAATACTATCGGAGTTTGCTGAAAACTTTGGTTTTAACATTAATAAAATTTTTGTATTACCCAAAGGTAAAGGTAACAGCAGTCAGCAAATGGGTAATTATGGGAGAACAGAAATTCGAAAAAGCGTTTATCTATGGCAAAAAAGATAAA
>CAYYJH010000122.1:0-5338 GCA_964472195.1 uncultured Ignavibacteriaceae bacterium
TATTAAGCAGTCTTTTCCCAAAGGGGTGGCTATGCCAGGGACTGCTTTTTTTTGACTTTATATTTTCTAATAATTATTAAAAAAAGATTTTTAATAATTATTTATAAATTTTTTACTGATTTTTATTGTTGTATATTGGTGACTAAATTTTTATTAATTAAAAGCACAAAATAATTTTGAAAAAGAAGATAATTATTAACACGTTCGCATTTAGCTTTATTGCTTTGCTCTTGTTCGTTGCTTACAGTTGCGACAGTGATTCACCGGTACTAAACCCAACAGGTGGTGATACAGGAGTCATCAGCGGGACAATTACTTTTGTTGATTCTAATTTTGGATCAAATACCGTAGGTTATTATGACATTGCAGCTTTTACAAATTGGCCCCCCGCAGGACCACCTTCTGCGGATGATTCACTCGTTATTAGTAAAGTTGGAAATGAATGGCATGGTACTTACAGTATGGCGGGTGTAAACAATGGAAGATATTTCATAGCAGTTGGATGGAGACGAATAACAGGAGGAGCAAGTCCTGTAATGGGAATTTATGGCTGTGATACTGTACATGTAACCAGCTCTTCTTGTCCAATAGATACATCACAGATGTCAAAAGTTATTATTAATAATAACAGTGCATCTAACATAGATTTTCTATCATGGGCTGATACTACAAAAAGAATATTTTAAGTTATATTGCTTAGTAGTTTTTCAATAATGCATAAAGGAAAGAGTTATTACAAAATTTTTTGTATAACTCTTTTCCTTTTTATTTTTCTTCAAACTAATTCAGAATTATTTGCCGATAGCGAGAAGGGTTCGATATCTGGATTAGCTGTAGATAAAAGTACGAATGAAGTAATAACCTCTGTACAGATAATCATAGAATCTTCCAATAAGGATTTTATAAAGCGAACACAATCGGATCTTTCCGGGAAATACCATTTAGCTCAATTATCAGAAGGTTCGTATACATTAAAATTAAAAAGAATTGGATACAAGAATGCAAACTATGATGTTTATTTGAATTACGGTGAAGAAAAATCCTTAAACCTGTATTTGGAACCCATTGAGCTTGAAATAGAAAAGATTAACGTAACTGCAACTAAAACCGAACAGACTCTTCAAAAAACTCCCTCGTCTATATCGCTAATATCTTCGGAAGAAATTAAAAATAAAGACATAAATACATTTGACCAGATATTGGAAGATGTGCAGGGACTTACAATAAACAGGACAAGCGGTATAAATGTCAGTTCGCTTTCGATAAGAGGAAGCTCAGATGTTGCGGGTGGAGGAATAGGTAACAGGGTTTTACTTCTCCTTGATGGAAGACCTTCTTTAACAGGAGATTCAAAAGGAGCGTTGTGGTCACTCATCCCGGTTTCAGTTATAGAAAGAACTGAAGTTGTGAAGGGTGCCTTTTCATCTTTATATGGTTCGAGTGCTATCGGTGGAGTTATTAATGTCATAACTAAAAAACCAACCTATAAACCTTTTTCATCTTTCAATTTGAGTTACGGGTTTTATGAAAAGCTTGCCGAACACCTTCGTTTTACGGATGACCTCTTAAGCTATAAAAGTTTTGATGCTGTTCACAGTAATACATTGGGAAAACTTTCGTATCTTTTTAATTTTAATTATAAGCAGAATGATGGATATGCCCAGCAAAAAAATTATGAATTTTATAGCGGTATGGCAAAGGTCATGTATGATCTGTTTGCAAACAGGGACCTTGAATTTACTGCACAGTTTACAAATTCAAATAGCGGATTTCCGCACTACTGGAGGAAAGACCCCGGTAAATCAATTGAACCTTATAAAGTTGCGGAATACTATATCGGGGATAAGATAGACAAGGATTCCTACAGCTTTGATGTTTTTTATAGAGCTATTCCGAACTCAAATTCTATCTATTCATCGAGGTTTTACTTTTATAAACTGAACAGTGTGTCAACTTATAATTCCAATAATCCTGTGGCACTTCAGTATGGAACACCTGGTTCGGATTTTAAAACCTTTATTACATCTTACAATTTTGGTAATATATCTCAGGTCGATTTTGAACTTAGCAGATTCAACTATTTGATATCCGGAATAGATGTTCAATGGAATGTTGTCAGGTCAAGCCCTTCTGAAATTCTTTATGGAGACCAACAACTAAATAACTTTGGGGTTTTTATTCAGGATAAATGGGATATTATTACTGATAAGTATGAAAACAATGTTTTGTCTTCAACAGTTGGAGGTAGAATGGATTTTAATAAATATGTTGGCGGGAGCAATATCTTTCAGTTCAGTCCGAAATTATCCGTAATATTTTCGCCATCCACTACATCAGTAGTATTTGAAAATACATCATACAGGTTTCTGGTAGGAAGGGCATTCAGGGCTCCTTCTATTGCTGAATTATATTTTAAGAAAGAGCTTTTCGGCGGTTTCAATTTTGTGTATAATCCAAATCTAAAACCCGAGGAGATGTTGTCATTCGAAGTCGGTTTAAGAAAGCAGTATGAGAACAGGTTTACTCTCGACATTTCTGCTTATATTAATCTTTACGATAACCTTATACAATATGTCAATATAGGTTCTGGCATTTACGGACCTTTTCAGGTTCAAAATGTTGCCAAATCCCAGATAAGGGGATTAGATTTCTTGATTCTGTATTCCTCAAACATAAAGATATTTAATGATATTTTCAAATATAACTTCAATATAAATTATTCGTATATAGATGCCCGCGACCTTTCAGCAAAAAGGGTAGATGACTTCCTGCCTTATAAACCAAAACATATTTTTCAGTTTGGGACTAATTTCCTATATAAAGGTTTTAACCTGAATTTGAACGGAAGATACATAAGCAAAGTGGATGAAGTTCTTTTCTTTAAGTTCGAAGAGCCGGAAGATTATTTTATAATGGATATGAAGTTAGGCAAAAAAATTACGGATAACATTTCTGCTTACTTCGCGGTAAATAATGTCTTCGATATATTTTACCAGGAACTCGAACGCATGCCAACGCCAAACAGAAACTTTAATACAGGATTGAATATAGAGTTTTAGAACGCTTTGTTGTTATTAAATTTTTCTCTCATCAAATAACCACTTTTACCTCAATTTAATAAGAGACTGATGACAAATTTTTTTGATTTTATGAATGAAATACAATTCACTTTCAAAGAAGAATTATATATCTAAGTACGACTTCAATTTTTCAAGAGCTTTTTTATGTTTCGCTTTATTCATTTTCTCAATATTCATTAACTTCCATTTCACTGCAGGAAATTGCTCAATATTTTCGAGAGCTAATAATTCCCAATTCGGTTTCATTTCTTTAAAAGTTATTAAAAACATTTTCTCATTAGAAGATAGTGATAATGCAATACTCTTCACCAACTTTTCCCTTAATGAAAGCAACTCCTCTAAGTTTACCGTTTCCAAAGTCATTCCCTTAAATTCAATTTCGAAAATTTTACTGAAATCCTTTAATCGAGGATTTAGAATTTCATTTATTGGACGAGGATGACTTATTAGGTATACAATAAATGCCTTTCGAATTTTTTCAGTTAGTCCTTCATTTTCTATGAGTAACTTTACATCAAAAAGATCACGTGGATGTTGTCTATCTAAAGCAGCACATATCTTACCACCATAGAGATCGGCAAGGGTAAGAATTTGAATGCTAACATTACTTTCAAAAAATTCCTGTGCTTTAATACATAACGAATGAACTTCTGGTTTATAAACTGAACCCCTAAAAACAATATTTGGCTCTACTTTTACAGAAATGCTTTTCTTATTAACAGTGAACCCTATAGTTAGATTAGTTCCTGTGTCAATTTTGTGATTAATTCGAACATCAATGATTGTACGTTTTATATCTTCAGTTATTCTGATCAAAGCTGCTGAAATATCTCGAAGAGTTTCTATTCTCGATTTTATTGGTAAAAAAGTTAGATCAATATCGACTGAAAATCTTGGAAGATTTCTATAAAAATAATTTATTGCTGTGCCACCTTTCAGAGCGAATATCTTTTCTTTCTCGATGTGTGGAAGAATCGTCACAAGTAATCTGGCTTGT
Organism: uncultured Ignavibacteriaceae bacterium; assembly: GCA_964472195.1. GTDB lineage: Bacteria > Bacteroidota > Ignavibacteria > Tepidaquicellales > Tepidaquicellaceae > BS750m-G4. Next base: position 4,078 of record CAYYJH010000122.1, read on the forward strand.
TTAAAGAAAATTGTATCTTTCAATATGTATCCTCCGGTTGTACAGTTATCTGATATTTTTTGTTAAATACACCATTTTTAATAATAACACGTTTTCCACTGCCAAGATCGATTCGTTTAGTTTTAATTTCTTTTACCCATGAGTGAGAAACTTTTTCAGCCATGTACAAGAACATTCGCTTTACTTTAACAGAACTGCAAGACATTAGTAATTCTTGAATCAATTTAGGTCTTAAAGTTGTGAGGTTTTCCATGATGCGAAGAGCTTCATCGAAACCTTGTTTATTTGGAATGTGATACATCATTTCTAAGGTAGCCCGTTCAGGTGATGAGACTCGTACGGTAAAATCTTTATGTTTATAATCTGTTAAACCGAAATCATTTTTGTTCTGAAACAACCTGGTTGTCTTGTAGACAATTTCCAAATCCCAATTATATTTCGTAAACCATTTTGGTAATCTCAATCCCGTTGGACCAAAAAGAAAACTACGCGGCAATTTATAGGCTAAATAATGAGCATATCCTTGGAGTTCCAAAGCTGTTTTACCACCTACATGTACCCTATAACCAGAAGATTGTATTCCGTACAAGCCGCCTAACCAATCAATATTATCACTATATAATTTAAAGGCTCCTTTCCCAACTTGATCTATCCAATGATTTGATTTGTATTTATCCAGAAGTTGTTTGGAATAGCCCTTCTTTTTTAATATCGAACCAGTTATTACAGAACCTTTTGACCAATTAGAAATCAGAATATTCAACTTTGATTGTGGTTCTTGTTTTTTTACCATTCGTTATCCTAAAAAAAGTTTATAAATATACAATTAAGTCAACTAATAGTTGACTATTGCGAATAAATATAAACCAACTGTATATTTATGACAATAGTAAAATTTAGTATACTATTGATTTCAATAGAAAACTTAAAGTTTTTTATAAAGATTTTACTTTATCCTGATCTAATAATAGTCCTTATTAAATTGCAAATGTAATCCTATGCTTTTATATAAATCAGCTACAATGAGTTTAACCTGAATTTGAACGGAAGATACATAAGCAAAGTGGATGAGGTTCTTTTCTTTAAGTTCGAAGAGCCGGAAGATTATTTTATAATGGATATGAAGTTAGGCAAAAAAATTACGGATAACATTTCTGCTTACTTCGCGGTAAATAATGTCTTGGATATATTTTACCAGGAACTCGAACGCATGCCAACACCAAACAGAAACTACAATGCAGGATTGAATATAGAGTTTTGA
>CAYYJH010000123.1:0-5096 GCA_964472195.1 uncultured Ignavibacteriaceae bacterium
ATAGACTTTAACGGAAATTATCATTATTACAATTTAGGAAATGAAGTCAATATTGGCGTCCCGAAGAAGTTTGAGATCTCGCAGAACTTTCCTAATCCGTTCAATCCTGTTACGAAGATAAGCTATGAACTGCCGAATGACTCGAAGGTTAGCATTAAAGTATTCGATATGCTCGGCAGGGAAGTCAGCACACTGGTAGATGATTTTAAATATGCCGGGTATCACACAGTAGAATTTGACGGGAGCGGTTTATCGAGCGGGATGTATTTCTATCGCCTTAAAACAAATGAGCTCGAGGCGATAAAGAAGATGTTGCTGATAAAATGATGTAATTCTTTTTTACTTTAAACTAACTCAACCCCCTTACCCCCTTCTCTTATTAAGAGAAGGGGGAAGTAAAGGGGGATGAATTCACACAAAGCCGCAAAGGGAAAAAGTTTATCTCTTTGCGTCTTAGTGTGAATTGTTTTTGTCATTTCAAAAAAACCATTCGCTTCGAGTCGGAGAAATTTTTTGTTACCATTCGATAAAAGTAAATTCCGCTAGCTAGGTTTGTTTCTGCCCAATTAATTTTGTATACACCCGCACTCAGATGATTGTTTAAAAGAGTGGTTATCATATTTCCAAGAATATCATAAACTGTAATAATAACAAGACTGTTTTCTGGTAATTCGAATTTGATATTAGTTCCCGGGTTGAAGGGATTCGGGTAATTTTGATGCAATCGGAATGTCCTGGGTATTTCAGAAGATATTTTTTCTATTCTTGTGTTCCTGACTCTAAAATTCCAGACAGCTGACCAGGGACCGGTCCCCAGTACGTTCGTTCCGTTTACCCTCCAGTAATAAAGTGTACTAAGTTGCAGTATATTGCTTGGCATCTGGAAAAAATGATTTACTATTCCGCTTGAATCAAATATTATGGTACTAAAATTAGAATCTGGTGAAATCTGAATCCTGTGTGTTGAAACAGCGGCATTACTGTCCCACTCGAAAACAGGATTTGTTAATATCATTTGTGAATTGTTAGGAGGATAAATTAGTGCTGGTGCTGCGGGTATGGAGAGCTTAACGAAAAAAGCACTGTCCTTTAAATATGAATTTTGAAATTGATCTACAGCTTCGACTGTTCTATAACCTACGGGAGCTTTTCCCTCAATGAATAAGAGTGCAGTTATGGTTGTATCGTTTAAAATTTGGATATTGCTTGTAGTTGTACCTCCTCCGTGGAAGTACACGAAGAAATAAGGTGAAAGCATCCATTCTGTACCGGTACCATTCAAAGTAACAGGGAAGTTTATTTGACCTTGCGAACCTGTATCGGGAACAACAGAAGAAAGACTTTGAGGAGTTGTAGTTTTTGCCGCAGCGAGCAGTATGAATAATATAAAAGAGTTAATCAAAACTTTTTTCATAGTAGTGTTTTTTAATGTTTAAAAAAACCGTGAAGTTTTTGATTTTTTCATTCTGTAATTTCCTGTTGTCAAGTTCTAAAATTAAATTCTTTGCGAGAGAGTCTTTACCGGTGTTTGCATATATTGCAAGCAGGTTTATCTGCGGTTCGATGTAATTCGGAAATTTTTGTTTGATGTCGTTTAGTAATGTCTCGGCTTTTTCTGTTTCTTTAAGAGAATATAATGCTGCTGCTTTATTGCTGAGTATGCTTGAAATGTTGGGTACCAGACTTAATGCACTTTGAAAATTATACAAAGCTTTTTCGTATTCCTGAGTTTGATAATAACCAACTCCTTTGTAATAAAACAAAGGCATTTTGTTTGGGTCGGCAGGATAAATTTCTTCTGCTATATTTTCTAACTTTTCGTTCATATCGGAATAATTAATTGAAGCTTTATCATTCATTGCTGATATATAATCCTTTTCATATTCAAACCTTAAAAAGTTGTAAGGTATTGTAACGAGAATAATAAAAGATAACATCCAGATAAGTAACTTGAAATTTACTTTTACCTGACCTTTATCGCTTAATTCGTCGTTTAAACATGTTGTGTATGCTAAAGCAAGAGCAAGATAAAAAAGAATCATTACAGATGTATTATCTTTAGGGAAAGAAAGAAATGATAATATCAAAAGACCAATATAGGAAGTTGTTAATGCTAAGAAATATAAGTTCTTGAATGAAAGTTTTACAAGTTTATAAAGAGAATATAGAATTAATAAAAGAAAAATTAGAAGTGTTATGATTCCGTTCTCGCTCAAAATTTCAAGATAGTCGTTGTGGGGATTTATATTTGCTGTATAAAAAACGTTTTCATCTGTAAAATCTTCACCGTTGTACTTTGGATAAACTCCAAACCATGCTCCCGTACCAATACCAAAGAGAGGATGTTCTTTGATTATTTTAAAAGAAGTCTTCGTGTATTTTATCCTAGCGATATTCGGACCGTAATCAGAATCGAAGGTATTCAAGATTGTTGCTTGTAAACTCTTTCTTTCGCTATCTATGTTCGGCGGCTGAATCATTCCTATCAAAAAAGATATTGTTAATACGAATACTACAGATAAACAGTATTGCTTTATATTTATTTTGTAAATGTTTTTTTTGTTTGTTATTATTAATAGTGTTATAATAAAGATTAAACACATTATGAGTGTAATAATTGCTGCTCTTGACCTGAGAAGGAAAAGATATGAAAGGACACAAATCATCACGAACAAGATAAGTGCTTTTATTTTTTGGGATTTACTAAGTATGAGACTAATGAATGTGAATGGAATTAGGCTTATTAAATATTCGGAAGCAAAGTTTCTTATTCCAAGTGTAGAGCCTGGTCTGGGGCTTGGGCTTAGATTTAAAAAATTAAAACCAAATAATTGAAGCATTCCTATTATCGAAAAGAGAAAACCTGCAACTACGATTACTATCGTTATAAATTTCAAAAAAGTATTTAGATTAATGAGGTTTGTCAAAATAATAATCAATAGTGAAAACGCGAGCAGGTTGATTATTAGTGATAGGTCTTCATACAATAAAACTTCATTTCCATTGACGATTGATGAGACAGTCATGCAAACTGGGAATAGAATCGCAGCAGTGAGAAAAATTTTATTAATGTATACTTGTTTCAAACTTTTACACGATAGTAGAATCAATATCGATAATACAAATGACATTATGGAAAACAATAATCGGTGGAGTGCATTGATGTTAATTAAGTTGTTATCGAAGGAGAGAGGGATTAATAGAATGAGTGCTAATGTTACTAAATATGTTTTCTTGTGTACGTTCAACTAATTAGTAAGCTTTTTTAATTTTAAATGTTAAATATTTAATGTTAAATGTATATATTAGAGTATAGAGTTTTAATATAGTAATAGAGTTGTATATAAAATGAAGATAGTTTTTTATAATTTTAAAATAATTAGTATAAATAATCATCGATAACTATCAAAAGTAAAATTTTTCAAAACATACTTTCGTTATCAGCCGCTGAAGTATTTTCTAGGGGGTTTACTTTTCTTGCGAGCATTGCAATTGCAAGAATCCTTACCGTAAATGATTTTGGGAAAATTGGTTTTGTAATGTCGGTTCTTGCCTACTTTGCCTTGATAATAAATTTTGGATATGACACTTATGGAACAAGAGAGATTGCATCTGAGAGAAAGAATGCTGACTTTATCGTATCTAATATAATATCTGCGAAAGTTTTATTATCGGTTATAAGTTTTTTATTTCTGGTAGTTGTTTCTGTTACACTCATTCCTATTGATAAAACATTTCTCACAATTTTGTTTGGACTAACTTTAATCACTTCAGTGTTTAATCTGAGCTGGTATTATCAAGGTGTTGAGAATATGATAGTAATAACAAAAGCAAGGTTTATAGAAGGAGTACTTTATTTTGCAGGGATTTTTATTTTCCTGATGATATTCAAAAATATTTATATAATACCTATTGTGTTGGTCGTAGCACAATGCGTTTCATATTTTTATTATACACATAAATTACATTTAAAAATAAAAGTTAGTTTAAATCACATTGCAAGTAAAATATTTAGCCTTGTCAGGAACACTTATGCAATTGGTCTTTCATCATTTTTTATACTTATTTATTATAATCTCGACATGATAATGCTCGGTTATATGAAAAGCAGTAATGAAGTCGGAATATATAATGCTGCAGTGAAGATTTTCTTGTTTTTTATTCTACCGTTTCAATTAATACTATTATCATTTTTTCCCAGGTTGTCTAAGATTGGTTTAACGAAAACATATGAGTTCAAAAATAATTTTTTTCATTATACACTTGTTATGTCGATAACTGCCATAGTATTATCATGGTTACTTTTCTTGCTTTCATCTTTTTTAGTGGAGTTTATTTTTGGATACAGGTATATAAATGCTGTTTTGCCACTGGAAATATTTTCTGTTAATGTTGTAGTTGTTGGAATAAACATGCTAATAGGTAATCCGTTAATTGCATGGGGAAAACAAAATCGCTATCTTATTGCAATAGGTCTTGGAGCAATTTCAAATGTGATATTAAATTTTATTTTGATTCCGAAGTTTTCATATAACGGAGCGGCTATTGCGACTGTGCTCTCTGAAATGATAGTGTTGATGGGATTAATATTTTTCTTTATAAAATACACTTCACCTATTTTCTTTAGAAGAAATGCGCAAGTTTAATTATCTTATAGTTGGAGCGGGATTTGCAGGCTGTGTAATGGCTGAAAGACTTGCATCTCAACGTAATAAAAGAATTTTAATAGTTGAGAAAAGAAATCATATTGGCGGTAATGCTTATGACGAAGTTGATGAATATGAAATTCTTGTTCATAAGTATGGACCCCATTTGTTTCACACGAACAGCAAAAAAGTTTTTGATTACTTATCAAAGTTTACTGGATGGAGAAAGTATGAACATAAAGTACTTGCAAGTTTGGGTAATGAGTTGTATCCAATACCAATCAATAGGATTACAATCAATAAGATATATAATCTAAATCTAAAAACAGATGATGAGGTTGAAGAATATCTTACAAAAGTTAAAGATCATAGATATCCGATATTGAATTCTGAAGATTTGATTGTGAATCAAGTTGGATTTGATTTGTTCGAAAAGTTTTATAAGAATTA
>CAYYJH010000124.1:0-5039 GCA_964472195.1 uncultured Ignavibacteriaceae bacterium
GCAATTAAATTTGTACAGCAAACTGTAAGAAAAATAATTAATAAAGATAAGATTTGTTTCATCTCAACCCCTGTTTAAGATTTATATATATTAAGATAATATGAAGAGAAACAATTTCAAAGAGAAAAATATATAATATGATTTGTAAAATATTACTTTTATTAAACAGGATTGAATTTGGATGTGAAATGTCTCAAGAATTTTGGCTCTTCAATTATTTTATAACCCTTAATTTTTTCCTTATTCTTTTTAATTTCGATTAATACTTCTGCAATGTAATCGATATGGCTTTGTGTATATACTCTTCTCGGCATAGCAAGCCTGACTAATTCCATGTTTGCGGGAATGAGTTTTCCATTTTCGTCATATTTACCAAACATAACGCTTCCGATTTCAACAGACCTAATTCCTCCAACTTTATAGAGTTCGCAGGAAAGTGCCTGCCCGGGATATTGTTCAACAGGTATGTGAGGAAGAAATCCTTTAGCATCGATATATATAGCATGCCCACCAACAGGTTGTATAGTCGGGATGTCATTCGAATTGAGTATCTCCCCGAGATATTCCATGGAGCGAATTCTGTATTGAAGGTAGTTTTCGTCAAGGATTTCTTCTAAACCCTGAGCAATAGCTTCCATATCTCTGCCAGCAAGTCCGCCGTAAGTCTCGAATCCCTCTGTTATTATAAGCAGGTTGTTGCATTTGTCGTAAAGAAGATCATCATTCATTGCGACAAATCCACCGATGTTAGCAAAGGCATCTTTTTTGGCACTCATTGTGCAGCCGTCACCGAAAGCAAATATCTCATTTGCTATTTCGAGAATAGATTTTTTTTCATAACCTTTCTCACGTTTCTTTATGAAATATGAATTTTCAGAGAATCTGCACGCATCAAAAAACAAAGGTATGTTATACTTTACACAAACTTCTTTGACCTTCTTAATATTTTCCATTGAAACTGGCTGACCACCGCCGGTATTATTAGTGATTGTTAGCATGCATATTGGTATATTTTCTGCTCCAACATCATTAATTAGCTTCAATAGTTTATCTGTATCCATGTTTCCTTTAAACGGGTGAATTGCAGATGGTTGTTTTCCTTCATCGATAACAAGGTCAAGAGCAGTTCCCCCGTTGAACTCTATATTAGCTCTTGTTGTGTCAAAATGATTATTATTAGGTATATAAATGCTTTTGCCTGGAAGTTGATATCTTCCATAGGAATCTAATTCGTCAATAATATTTGTAAAAAGAATTCTTTCTGCTGCCCTTCCCTGGTGCACGGGTATTATATGTTTAAACCCGAAAATCTTTTTTGTTACTTCTTCAAATCTGTAATAGCTTTTAGATCCTGCATAAGATTCATCACCCATCATTATACAAGCCCATTGTTTTGCACTCATGGCAGAGGTACCACTGTCTGTAAGAAGATCTATTAAAACATCTTCTGCATGTAACAGAAAGAGATTGTAGTGAGCATTTTTTAGGGTTTCCCCGCGTTCTTCAGCTGTTGTGAATTTTAGTTGCTCAACAGATTTTATTTTGAATGGTTCAAAGATTGTTTTCATTTAGGTATAAATTTTTTATTGTAATTTTAAAAAACATTTTTGAAATAGAACACCTCAAATATTCTTTCGTAAGTCATACTCATCTTGATACTGAAAATCTTTTCAAAATCCATGATGACATAAAATCAAGAAATTCAGGGACGAATTCTTTCTGTAAATCTGCATATTCCGACGGACTTCCGGTATTTGCACTCTGGAAAAGATGATTTGCTTTTGGGAATGTTTTAACCTCGAAATCTTTATTACTACCCCTTACTAATGCATCAACCATCGGTTTTTCGTTTTGTGTGACGGGAACCTGCATATCAAGTTCTCCGAACAACATCAATACGGGGCAGGTTACTTTTTCAAGTGTGGGAACAGGATCGTAAGATAAAAAATAACTCATCCAGGGAGATGTTAACTGAGCATACTTCGAATTAGCTGTATTATTCACATATTCATCTTTGTTAGTTATTAATTCTTTTTGTTCTTCTGGCATGTCCTTATAATCCTCTGAAATTTGCTTTCTGAGTTCAGAAATGATTTCATCTTTTTCTTTACATAATTTAAGATCACTAAACAACTTTTTTGATTGTTCTAAACTTTCTTTTATTTCTTCATTTGTTTGTCCTTCAGCTTTCAAAATTAATGCTGTTTGTTCAAGAATAATCTCTTCACCAGTTACTCCCGTTCCCGCTATAAGAATAATAAAGGCTATATCTTTATTTTGTGATGCAACAAGAGGTGCTACTATACCGCCCTCACTATGTCCGCAAAGCCCAATATTATCATGTCGTATGTCATTTCGGGTTTGAAGATACTTTACAGCTTCGATCACATCACCGGCGAAGTCTTCTGTGGTTGATTCAGAAATATTTCCTGTTGATCCGCCAACACCCCTATCATCATATCTTAGAACTGCGATTCCGTTCTTTGTGAAATGACCTGCAATTACTTGAAATATTTTAAAACCATATACTTCTTCATTTCTATCTTGAGGACCGCTTCCGGTTATCATAACAACTGCAGGGTGTTTACCGGGATATTTAGGCAGAGTTAATGTCCCGGATAATTTTATGTCTCCATTATAAAAAGTAACTTCTTCTTCAATATATGGTGCAATTTCATCCTCTAAAAATTTTTGATTATCACCTTTTGATCTCGCAAGGTGAAATGTTCCTTTGATGCCGGATTGTTTGAATGAACCCTTTATACTATCTTGAACTATTTCCCCATCGAATTCAGCATCACCATTTGGAACCTCCAGAACGAAACTTAACTTAGGGAAATTGTAATAAATATTTGAAAGTGGAAGATTACTTGCATTTTGCTGAGGTATGTCAATTGTTCCAGTAAGTGAATCATTAACGGTTTCAAGTTTTACTATTATATTTAAATCGTATCCCATAATCGAAATATTACCTTCCCATTGACCGACAATAGTATCTTGTGCAAGACCCGAATTTAAAAATAATACTATAAGAACAAATGATTTTAAAATTAAAGTTCGCATGTTTGGATTTATGTTTATGTTTAATACTAAATGTGTAATTTTAAAATAAAACATTTGACTTACTTATAAAATCTAAATCAGTATATGCTTAAGTATTCTTTAAAGTAGAATTCATTAACGCAAGAATTATCATATCTATTTTTAGAAAAAATTGTTAAATATATACTAACCTGTTTTCTTGTTAAATAGTTTATTGTGGCATTATTTTTAAATCAAGAAAGTTTTATATCGTTGTTTAGTACACAAAATTTTTCATTAAAGAGTAACATTATAATATTAAGTGATTTTCACTTAGGAGTTTTTTATGAGCACAATTAGAGAAGCAACCGATAAAGATGTTGAACAAATTAGAGATATCTATGTTCAGGTGTACGGAAATAGTTATCCCTTTAAAGGATTTTATAATACAGAGTGGTTAAAGAAAGCTGTTTATGATGACGGTACACTTTTTCTCGTAATGGAGATGGATAACAAAGTTATAGCATCTGCCTCGATGATGCTTACAAGTGGGGGCTTAGATGACATGATAGGAGAGGCTGGCAGATTGGTTGCCACTACGGACAAGCGATACCATGGTAGAGGTTTATTTACAGATCTGTTAAAGGCGTTAATGGATCAAACGAAAGAAAGGGTGCTTTTTTTGATGGGTGAAGCAAGAACACCCCATCGTGGGAGCCAAAAAATATTGCAAGAACTGAAATGGATCCCGGCGGGCTTTGAACCAATGAAGTATCTTTTGGGAAAAAGACGCGAAAGTATTGCATTATATATTAAGACACAGGGAATTGCAAAGGAATTAAGACGTAATAACCCCCGGGTAATATCTGAATCTTCAATACTTGCACAAACAGTTCTTCATGATATGAATTATCCTTCAGACCTTATAGTTGATGATGAGGTTGATGGCTACCCAACCAACGTAGATTTTGAAATAAATCATCTTACGGGACAACGCGGTATAATTTCGCTGTTGCGTATTGAAAGAGGAAGGGTTACCAATAAGGAAATTTTCGGAAACTTTTCGCTTTCACACGGGTTTTTCCGAATTGCGAATCAAGAGTCTAGCTATTTGATAGCGAAAGATGGGGACGCTATACTCGGTGCCGTAGGGTTTAATTATGATCCAATTGATAAAAAAATACGTATCTTTGAACTTATAGAATTTGATGACGCAGTTAAAGGTGCATTGCTAAAATACTTAGATCGCATTGCTTCCGAAGAGTATAATGTGGATTACATGGAAGTGGATGTTTCTGCGTATTCACCAAAAATACAAAGAACATTTGAGAGACTTGGTTTTATACCGGTAGCTTATTGTCCATCGATGGTTTTTGAAAAAGTAGAAAGGCTGGATATTATTCGTATGGCAAAGGTGAAATGCAAGTATGATCTTGGTCAAATGCGATTATTAGAGCCCGCTCAAAAAATTTTAGAAATAGTTGAGAGTAGCCTGGATGATCGTATGACTGGAATTGAAATTACTGATGGAACAAAAAACACTGAACTGTTTAAAGATATTCCTGATGGAGAGCTTTATCGCCTTGCCAGTATTTCGAGCATTAAAAAACAAAAGAAAGGAGATGTACTTGTTAAAAAGGGAGATACCGGAAAAGAAATCTTCATCCTGTTGAGCGGAGAGGTAAATGTAAAGACTCAAAGCAAGAATGTAGTATTAAAAGAAGGAAGTGTTTTTGGAGAGATGGCTTTAGTAGAAAAGAGTCTACGAACGGCGAATGTTGTTATGAGTAAAAATGGTAAAGTTATAAAAATGGATATAAAGAAGCTGGAAAGATTGATGGCAAAGCATCCACGCATCGGATGTGCTGTTTCTATGAATCTTGCAAGAAGCCTGAGTACGAAATTACGGAAAAATTAAAGGTGTTTTTTTGCTTCTACTCTTGAGTCATAATAAGTTATTGAAGTAAGTCAAAGTTCATTTTTTTCTTTTATCATATTAGTAAACCATGTTAACTTCT
>CAYYJH010000125.1:0-5003 GCA_964472195.1 uncultured Ignavibacteriaceae bacterium
GGTGCGGATGTTATCGAAACGAATTCATTTGGTTCGACCTCGATTGTACTCAGTGAATATAAGATTGCAGATATGGATTATGAGCTTTCGAAGGTATCTGCGGAAATAGCAAAGTCATGTGCTAATGAGTATTATGCTGAAGGTAAACCAAGATTTGTCTGCGGTTCCGTGGGTCCCACAACGAAACTTCCATCGCTTCTTCATATAAGTTTTGATGATATGGAGGAATCTTTTTACAGGCAAATGAGAGGACTGTATGAAGGCGGTGTAGATCTTTTCAGTATAGAAACCTGCCAGGATTTGCTCCAGGCAAAATGTGCACTCGCAGCTGCAATGAGAGTATTTAAAGAGAAAGGTAAGAGAATTCCTATAATTGTATCTGTGACGATTGAGCTGATGGGTACTATGCTTGTCGGGACAGAGATTGCTGCAGCTTTAACTGCGTTGGAACCTTATGATATTATTGATGTAATCGGGATGAACTGTGCTACAGGACCAAAAGAAATGGAAGAAAGTCTAAGGTTTATCTGTCAGACTTCCCCGAAGCCCGTTTTTTGTATGCCGAATGCAGGGATTCCAGAAAATGTCGATGGTAAAGCTCATTATCATCTTTCTCCTGATGAATTGGAAAAATGGATGAATCATTTTGTTAATGACCTTGGGGTAAATGTTATTGGAGGATGCTGCGGAACGGACAGTGAACATATAAAACGGCTTGTAAAGGTGTCGGAGCAAAATAATCCTAAAAATAGAAAATGGGAATATACACAGTCAGTATCTTCAACTTATGTAAGTGTTCCAACGCATATAAAACCTCCGCCCGTACTTGTTGGTGAAAGGTGTAATGCAAGCGGTTCGAGACAGTTTAAAACTCTTCTTGAAAAGAATGATTTTGATGCTATGGTAAATATGGCAAAAGAACAAATTGGTGAGGGTGCACATATTCTCGATGTAAATGTTGCTTACGTAGGAAGGGATGAAGTACATGACATGAAAGAAGTTATCAAACGGTTTAACACATCAGTATCTGTTCCGCTTATGATTGACTCGACAGAAGTAAAAGTGATGGAAGCTGCTTTGAAGTTATATGCTGGAAGAGCAATAGTGAATTCCATAAATTTCGAAGACGGAACAGAAAAAGCCGATAAAATACTTCAACTTGCAAAGCGGTTCGGCGCAGCTGTAATTGTGCTGTCTATAGATGAAGAAGGACAGGCATATACGCTCGAAAAGAAGATCACAATTGCAAAAAGAATTAGGGACCATGCTGTCGAAGTTCATGGAATGAGGGATGAAGACCTGATTTTTGATATGTTGACCTTTCCACTGGGTTCAGGTCAGGAGGATTTAAGAGATGTTGGGAAATGCACTATCGATGCTATAAGGGAAATAAAGAAACTTATTCCTAAATCGAAAACAATACTCGGGATAAGTAATTGTTCTTTCGGTTTGAATGTAAATGCAAGACATGCTTTGAATTCTGTTTTTATGCACTATGCAGTCGAGGCAGGACTCGATATGGCGATTGTTCATGCGAGTAAAATAATGCCGCTGTATAAAATTGATGAAACAGGAAAGAGATTGTGTAAGGAGTTGATATTCGATGAAAGAAAATGGGAAACTGTAAAAGATAATTGACCTAAATGGTCTAATTGCTAATTGCTCAATAAGAATTACGATAGATAATAATTGTAATGGATATATTCAATAACATACCTGACATACTTATTCAATTCGTTGTTGTATTGTTCTTTTCGCTATTAATAGGTCTCGAGCAAAGGCAGGTGCGTTCGGATAAGGAAAAACAGCCTCCGATATTCGGAACTGACAGAACGTATGCTTTTATAGGTGTGTTTGGATTTATACTTTATGTTCTCGATGATAAGAATTTTATTTTATTCTTGACTGGTGGCGTAATTCTTAGTTTTCTCCTCGGAATTTTTTATTACAATAAGATTCGTGAATATAAGGCATACGGAATGACAAGCATTTTTGTAGCTTTGTTAACTTATTGCCTTGCTCCAATTTTAATAACTCAACCAAATTGGTTATCGGTACTCATTTTAGTTTCCATTTTGATTTTGGTTGAAGTAAAGGGATTTTTCGGTGAATTTCTCGAAAAGTTCGATAATACTGAATTTCTTACGATTGCCCGTTTTCTTATAATTGCAGGAGTCGTTCTGCCGCTGCTTCCTAAGGAACCATTCTTTAATTTCATCGATTTGTCTCCGTATAAGATTTGGTTGACCGTTGTTGTTGTATCGAGTATATCTTATTTGAGCTATCTTCTTCAGAAGTTTGTATTTTTTAAATCAGGAATTTTGATAACAGGTTTGCTCGGAGGTTTATACAGCAGTACTGCTACAACAATTGTGCTATCTCGAAGGAGCAGAGAAGTAAACTCTAACTATAATACTTATTCAGCATCAATAATACTTGCAACATCAATGATGTATCTGAGAATTATTATTTTGATGTTCATCTTTAACTTCGATCTTGGTATGCTGCTGCTCCCGTATTTTATTGGATTAGCCTTTTTTTCTGTAGCGGTAGGATTGACGATATATTATTTAAAGAAAAACCATGCTACATCTAAAACAGATGGCTCTTTGAGTAAGAATCCTTTAGAATTAAAAATTGCATTATTGTTTGCAGTATTATTCGTACTGTTTACTTTTATAACTTATTATACTATTCAGTTCTATGGAAAAACCGGATTAAAAATACTGTCTTATATAATCGGTTTTACTGATATAGATCCCTACCTGTTAAATCTGTTCGAAGGAAATTACAGCATTGGTTTAAAAGTAATTGGTATAGCTTCATTTCAGGCAATAATCTCGAACAATATTTTGAAAGCAATTTATACAATGGTGCTTGCAGATAAAAAAACTAAAACTTATGTATTGATAGGATTGTGTTTGATAACATTGGCAAATGTATTCGTAATGTTTATACTATAAATTTTCTAAATAAATGATAGCATACGAAAATTAAAAATTGGAAAATAAATTAATATCGCTGGAAGTATTTTATTCAGCATAGCGTCAAAATATATTGTCTTTTGGAATTTATAACTTTAATAAAGTTCTCAATTTTTATAGTTTAGTTCTTAAAAAATTTGTAGTAAATTAATGTCCTATAATGCTCAAAAAAATTATATTTCTATTTATCTTCTTGTTAATTTCGTATAATGTTTCTTATACTCAAATCTTTCCTAAATTTTCAATAGCAGGTGGACCGATAGTAGGCTATTCACTCAATAATGTTGACGAGCTTAATGCAGAGTTGAATAAGATAGGAATTCCCGGTCTTTCTGAAAGCGGTTTTTTAGCATTAGGGGGAAGAGGATTTATTGATGTTCCTGTTGTACCTGGATTAAGGCTGGGCGGCATGGGAATTGGCTTTTCACAAGAGAGGAGTGTTGAATCCCCGAACAATATAATTAAAACTGTCAAGTACTCATATGGCATGGCGGGAATTACGATTGAGTATGTGGGAAGTATTTCAGAAAAATTAGATTATTCAATCGGTGGTACTTTAGGTATAGGTACACTTTATATTGATATTCACCAGCACTCGAAAGACTTGCAAAATTGGAACATAACTTTAATTGGCGGTGATTCATTGTCATCACGCAACAGTAATTCAAGCAGATATTCTTCAAAAGTCTATTCCATCGAACCGCAATTAGGGATTGGTTACCAATTGTTGGATTATTTATACGTAAATTTGAACGTTGGCTATTCTTTGTCAACTCAGAGTAACTGGTATCTTGACGATGTATTAGAAGTTAAAAATGTTCCATCGGGAATAAAATCTGATGGTTTAAACGCAAAATTAGGTATTAACGTAGGTTTATTCGTAAAATAAAATGAAAAATATTATTGTAACCGGCGGAGCGGGTTTTATCGGGAGTAATTTCGTTAAGTATATGCTTGAGAACTATAATTACAACATACTTAACTTCGATAAACTTACTTATGCGGGAAATTTAGAAAATCTTACTGATGTCGAAAAGAATCCCAGGTATAAATTTGTGAAAGGTGATATCTGTGATAGAGCTGTAGCCGAAAAAACTGTTAAAGATAATAATATCGATACTATCGTACACTTTGCAGCAGAGTCTCATGTTGATAGAAGCATTTTAGGCTCGGAGGAATTTATCGTTACAAATGTACTCGGTACACAGGTCTTACTTGATGTTGCTAAAGATGTTGGATTGGAAAAATATTTGCAGGTATCAACAGATGAAGTGTACGGTTCTTTACCGGAAGATAATATGGAAATTAAATTCACCGAGAAAACTCCTTTAACAACGAACAGTCCGTATTCTGCGAGCAAAGCAGCAGCGGACCTTCTTTGCAATGCTTATTATCATACTCATAAACTGCCTATTCTTATTACACGCTGTTCAAATAACTACGGACCTTACCAGTTTCCTGAAAAACTTATCCCTCTGATGATAGCTAAAGCTAAAGACGGTGAGAAGCTTCCTGTTTACGGTGACGGTAAAAATATAAGAGACTGGCTCTATGTCGAAGACCACTGCTCTGCGATTTGCGAAGTACTGCATAAAGGTAAGATTGGAGAAGTTTATAACATTGGCGGCAATAACGAGTGGTTTAACATTGATATTGTGAAATTAATACTTAAGAAACTTAGCAAAAGTGAAGATCAGATTAGTTTTGTAAAAGACCGCCCCGGGCACGACAGGCGTTATGCAATAGATTCTACTAAGATACAAACCGAACTTGGCTGGGCACCAAGACACCAGTTCGAAGACGGAATTGAAAAGACAATCAAATGGTACCTGGATAACGAAAACTGGTGGAGAAAGGTTATGAGTGGTGAGTATCTGAAATATTATGAGCAGAATTATGCAAGTAAGACTTAATCTGAGAATCCCATAAGAGTATAAATAAAAAAGTCTCTCAGTCTCATCAGAGTCTCCCGCACCGGAGCAAAACCCCCCTATGGGGAAGGAGCCCCTTTGGGGCAGG
>CAYYJH010000126.1:0-4863 GCA_964472195.1 uncultured Ignavibacteriaceae bacterium
TTTATCCTCGCCTCGGTTTCAAATCCGCATGGGGGGAGAAAAATATAAATTATTTGTGCGTACGATGTTAATGTATGAGAGATAAACAATTTTAGAATTTATGGTTTTCTTCTTTTTCGTTTATTGTGTAGTTACATTTTGTTAAATTATCGTAAACAAAAAAAAACGATGAGTACTTTAGAACTAAAAAAACTTTTGATAAGCAAGATTGACGACATTGATGATGAGGAGTTATTGAAAGCTGTATACAAACTCCTGGATTATAAATCGACTTCAGGCGATGTTTATGTTTTAAGTAAAGAAGAAGAAAAAGAGATTAATGAAGGATTGCAGCAAGTTAGGGAAGGAAAGACAATATCAGATGAAGATGTCCAAAAAGAAATAGATAGATGGCTAAGCGAATAATCTGGACAAGAAATGCAAAAGATGAATGGCAGAGGATACTATCTTTTTGGCATGAACATACTGGAAATAAAAAATACTCCCGGAAGTTAAACAGTAAAATAAAACTCACCTTAAAGAATATTAAAAGCAACAATCTTATTGGTAAGAAAACCTCAAAGAAAGACATTCGAATAGTAATCTGTTTATACTATTTAGTTTTTTATAAAATAGAAAAAGAAAGGATTATTATTATTACCATTTTTGACAGCAGAAGAAACCCGGATGATTTAAAAATAAAAATCTGACGCTTTGAGTTCCTGCTGCCTTCTTTAGACGGTTATAACACGTCAAGGTCAGAACCTCGCGCGGATTGTCACCTGACTAACGTCAGGTAGTCAGTTAAAGAAGTCAATACATGTTATAGCAGCACTGCCAATGCCACCACCTAAATTATAAATCTCTCACGAATTAAAATACTCTTCAGTATCCTGTTCAATCGATATCCAGATTACCAACCATCTTCGAAGGAATAACCTTCTCTGTAAATTCTTCATCGGTTAATAATCCCAGTTCAATCGCTGCCTCTCTTAGCGTCTTATTTTCCTGGTGAGCCTTCTTTGCAATCTTTGCTGCGTTCTCATAACCGATGTGAGGATTCAATGCCGTAACCAGCATTAAAGAGTTTTCAAGATGTCTTCCTATTACCGGATGATTTGCTTCGATTCCTACTACACAATTCTTACTGAATGATTCGCATGCATCACCGAGCAACCTTGCGGAGTTAAGAAGATTAAATATCATCACTGGTTTAAAGACGTTCAGCTCGAAATGCCCGTTCATTCCACCGATTGTTAATGCTACATCGTTTCCAACTACCTGGGCACACACCATTGTCAATGCTTCGATTTGTGTTGGATTAACTTTTCCCGGCATTATCGATGAACCAGGTTCATTAGCGGGTAGAATAATTTCACCGATTCCGCTTCTCGGTCCGGATGATAGAATTCTTAAATCATTACCTATCTTCATTAAACTCACAGCCAGTGTTTTTAATGCTCCCGAGGATTCGACTACAGCATCGTGTGCAGCAAGACCTTCGAACTTATTAGGTGCAGTTTTAAAAGGATAACCGGTTAACTCTGAAATTATCTTAGCAACTATCTTATCGTAGTTCTTCGGAACATTCAAACCCGTTCCAACAGCGGAACCTCCAAGAGCAAGCTCGGATAAATGCTCTAAAGTGTTCTTAATGGCATTCAACCCATGATCTATCTGTGATACATACCCGGAAAGCTCTTGTCCTAAAGTTAATGGTGTTGCATCCATCCAGTGAGTTCTTCCTATTTTTACAACGTTCATAAACTCTTTAGATTTTTCAGCAAGAGCGTCTCTCAACTTTCTAACTTTCGGTATAGTGTTATCAACAATCATTTTATAACCCGCAATATGCATTGCAGTGGGGAAAGTATCGTTGGATGATTGTGATTTATTCACATCATCGTTTGGGTGCAGGAATTTCTTTTCATCGCTGAGCTTTCCACCTTTTATAACATGACCTCGGTTTGCAATGACCTCATTCATGTTCATGTTAGATTGTGTTCCTGAACCAGTCTGCCACACAACAAGTGGGAATTGATCATCCAGCTTCCCCGCTAATATCTCATCACATACTTCCGATATTAATTTCATTTTATCTTCGGATATAACACCGCATTCATAATTTGCCATGGCAGCAGCTTTTTTAAGATATGCAAATGCGTATATAATTTCTTTTGGCATCAGGTCTTTACCTATCAAGAAATTTTGTTTAGAGCGTTGTGTTTGCGCTCCCCAGTATTTATCGGATGGGACTTGTACATCGCCCATCGTATCATGTTCAGTACGGTACGACATAATATTTTATTTTATTTAATTTATAGTAATGGATTTTATGGAATAAGAAATATCGATTTTATATTAAATATGTTACTCTGGTGATTCCAAATTAAAATGTACGCTAAAAACTTAGTTGAGCATTTATTTCTTACCGTATGTAGAGATAACTGTTGAGTTTATGCCTCCTCGAACAGAGAATTCTCCTTTAACTTCTAACCACATCGGTTTCAAAACAGATACGAGGTCATCACATATCCTGTTCACGACATTTTCATAAAATATACCTTCATTCCTGAAAGACTGAAGGTAGTACTTTAGCGATTTGAGTTCTACACACTTCCTTTTAGCAATATAAGAAATTGTGATTATTCCGAAATCAGGCTGACCTGTTTTTGGACACACCGATGTGAACTCCCTTGATTCGTGAATAATTAAATAATCCCTTTGAGGATATGAGTTATCGAATGTCTCAAGTAGTTTTACTTTATCTGGATTGTCTCTATCCGGTTTAAGTGTAATTTTATTTTTCTTCACACACTAATTTATTCAAACACGATAGTAAATTAAAGTTAAAATGAAATGGATGTTCTGATAGATTTGGCAGACTACAAAATAAAGGAATCGAATATCAATTTGGAAATGTTCTTATTTCTTATTACATGACTAAACCAATTATTATTGTTGATGTGAGAAGGCAAATCAAAAAGATAAAGTATAATTCGAAGCTGGAGAAATGAATCTTCCTGAGTTTTTTGTATTTCATAGAGTGATTATTAATTTGATTTCTTATTATAATTAATTATTAGTAGATATACTTTGTATCATAATAAATGTAAGTATTAGGACTACATGTTAATATAATTGTTTTATTAATTTATGTCAATAAGAAAATCAATCATAAACAAGATTTTACTGAATAAAATGTAAGGAATTTTCTCTCAATAAATGAAAGTATAGGAGGGTATAAATTATGAAGTAATCTTACTTATTATTCTTCACTTTGGCTCTTTAAACTCTTTAGGATTTATCCCAAGTTTAGCTATTTTCTGCCTTAATGTTACGGGATGAAAACTTATATCACGAGCTGTTGCAGTAACATTCCCTTTATTAAGCTTCAAATACTTTTTGATGAAGTTGATTTCAAACTCTCTTATAGTAGCACCCTTGTTTTTATTGAAATCATTTGTTGTAACAAGTTCTCTATATTGTTCAGTTGATAGGATATTATCCGGGAGTTGGTCGTTAGTTATTTTGCTTCCCTCACATAAAATTGTTGCACGCTCCGCTATATTTTTTAATTCAGAAATGTTCCCGGGCCACCTGTAATTGATTAAAAGTTTTTTTACATCCGGTGATATTTCTTTTATGTTTTTATTATTCTTATAAGCAAAGTCCGATACAAATCTCTTGAAATAAAATATGATATCTTCCGGTCTTTCTTTTAAGCTTGGAAGATGGAATTCAAAAACGTTTAATTTATAATAAAGATCTTCATTGAAGCCCCCGGTTTTTATCAACTTTTGTATATCATAACTTGTTGAAGCCATAATTCTGGCATTAGTCATTTGTGTTTTAGTATCACCCTGTTTTACAAATTGCTTTTCCTGTATAACTTTCAATAACTTAATCTGTAATAAAGGATCAACATTTGTTATTTCATCCAGGAATATAGTTCCATTTACCGCTATCTCGAAATAACCTTTATGATCATTCTCCGCGCCCTGGAATGCTCCTTTTACATGACCGAATAATTCAGATTCAAGCAGGTGCTTCGGTATAACCGCACAATTAACCGTAACAAATTGCTGCTTATGTCGAGGACTGCAATCGTGTATATATTTTGCTAATGATTCTTTTCCCGTACCATTTTCTCCTATTATTAATACCGATGAATCAGAATTTGAAACTAATTTTGCCTCACCAAGAACTTCTATTATTTTATCACTTTCTGTCAGAAACTCTGTCGTCTTTTCGATTTTCTCTAATTCCTGTCTTAATAAAATATTTTCTTTAATCAGGGAAATTCTTTCCATTCCCCTTTCAACCGCTAACAACAACTCTTTTTTATTAACAGGTTTCGTCAGATAGTCAAACGCTCCTAATCTGATTGCTTCAACTGCAGACCGAATTGTTCCATAAGCTGTAATTAATACAACAATAATGTCTGGATCTAACTTCAGCACCTTCTTGGTTAACTCTATTCCATTCATCTTTGGCATATTCAGGTCGGTTAAAATAACTTCATACCTAGTATCTTTTAATTTTTTTAAAGCTTCACTACCACTCGATACAGATGTAACATCAAAACCCGCACCAGACAAAACTTTATTAAGGATCACCTGTGAGGTTTTCTCGTCGTCAACGACTAATATATTTTTCATTTTAAATTTATTTAGATTTAACCAGTGTTTATAGCGGTTTAGCTTCTATTTATCAATATTTATTAGTATTATTACTTCGCAATAAATTAAGAATATTAACTCTACTTGTCAAGACTAAAATATGAAAATCAAAGGTTATTAAGCAAAATCACACTTTGTTTTTCTTCGTTTTGAATAAATAGTATTAATACTACAATAATATACTTTGTTTTGTTTTCAGATA
>CAYYJH010000127.1:0-4783 GCA_964472195.1 uncultured Ignavibacteriaceae bacterium
GGTCAAGTTATTCATTGAGACCTAATATTAGATTAGCACTGAATATTGTTACAGGAACAGCTAATCAAAATACGAGTGTACCAACGACATATTCTTTATCTCAAAACTATCCAAATCCATTTAATCCATCTACAAAGATAGAATACTCTATTCCAAAACAAAGTTTTGTAAGTCTTAAGATATATGACTTGTTAGGAAGAGAAGTTGCAAATCTTGTAAACGGAGATATGGCACCCGGTTATTACAGAATAGACTTCAATGGTTCACATCTTGCGAGCGGTGTATACTTCTATAGATTAGAAGCCGGGAGCTTTATTGATACAAAGAGAATGGTATTAATTAAATAAGAGCACGTTATCTTTAAATACTCAGTCCCCCTTTTTGAATAAAGAAGGGGGTTTTTTATTAACTTAAAGATATAAAGTATAAAATTGAAACATATACTAAAAAGATAACGTTACTTTAAACTGTAAATAAGCTAATTTACGCACATAAAATTATTTCTATCACAATTATTAATCAGAAAAATTATGAATGTATACTTTAAAAGAAACATTTTCGCTGCTGTATTCTTTTTGCTTACTTTTTTACTTCTTCCATTAATTTCCTATTCTCAAAAGTCTTATACAGATGAGAATGGATATGCTTATGAAACTGTGGAAGGAGACCCTCTTAATGCAAGAATATACAAATTAGATAATGGATTAACAGTTTATATGACTGTCTATAAAGATGAACCACGGATACAAACATTCGTTGCAGTAAGAACCGGTCATAAAAATGATCCTTCGGATGCTACGGGTTTAGCTCACTACCTGGAGCACATGCTGTTCAAAGGAACAGACAAATACGGGACAAAAGATTTTGAAAAAGAGAAAGTTCTTTTAGAGCAGATCATTGAGCTGTACGAGGCTCACCGTAAAACAACAGATAAAGAAACCCGAAAAGCTATATACCATAAGATTGACAGTATTTCGTACATTGCTTCAGGATATGTTATTGCTAATGAATACGACAAAATGATGAATTCGATTGGAGCCAAAGGAACAAATGCATATACTTCTTTTGAAGAAACCGTTTACACGAATGATATACCTTCTAACCAGATTGAGAAGTGGCTTACAGTAGAAGCTGAAAGATTCAGAAACCCGATAATGAGGTTATTCCATACAGAACTCGAAACGGTTTACGAAGAAAAGAACATAGGTCTTGACGATGACGGAGATAAGGCATGGGAAGAGATGTTTGCATCACTATTTCAAAAACATTCATACGGTACGCAAACTACTATAGGAACGGTCGAGCATTTAAAAAATCCCTCGATTAAAAAAGTCATCGAATACTATAACACTTATTACGTCCCTAATAACATGGCAATATGTCTTTCGGGCGACTTCGATATGGACGAGACGATAAAACTAATCGATAAAAAGTTTAGCTCATTTAAGTCCAAAGATGTACCTGAATTCATGCCACCCATAGAAGAACCGATTTTAAAACCGATTGTTAAAGACGTCTATGGTCCTGATGCCGAATTCATGTACCTTGCATACCGTTTTAACGGGGCAAGCGACAAAGATGCTGATATGATATACATGATAAATAGAATTTTGTATAATGGAACTGCCGGGTTGATAGATCTGAACCTGTCACAAAGTCAGAAAGTATTGAGTGCAAGCTCTTTCCCGATTATTTTGAAAGATTACTCGGTACATATTCTTTTTGGAAAACCAAGAGAAGGACAAAATCTCGAGGAAGTTAAAGAACTTTTGCTGTCACAAATTGAACTGGTTAAGGAAGGAAAATTTCCTGACTGGCTCTTAGATGCAATCATTAACGATCTAAAGTTAGAGCAGATTAAATCATTCGAGAGAAACCGCTCCAGGGCAGGTGCATTTGTAGATGCATTCATTCTAGGAATACCCTGGAGTGAATATATTTTTAATATTGAACACCTGTCTAAAATTACAAAGGATGAAATAATTAAGTTTGCAAATGAAAAATATAATGATAACTACGTCGTGATTAATAAAAAAATCGGCGAAGACAAGAATATTCTAAAAGTGGAAAAACCTCTAATCACTCCCGTCGATGTAAACAGAGAAGACCAATCAGAGTTTTTCGAAAGCATTGTCAGTACCGATGCACCAGAAATTGAACCTGTTTTTCTTGATTACAAAAAAGAGATTCAAATATCGGAATTAAGAAAAGATGTCCCGGTATATTATATGAAGAATATCGAAAATGATATCTTCAATCTATATTATGTCTTTGATATGGGCAATAATAATGATAAGCGGCTCGGATTAGCAGTAAGTTACCTGGAATACCTTGGTACATCGAAATATTCACCCGCAGGACTAAAGGAAGAATTCTTTAAGCTTGGATGCTCGTTTGGTGTGTCAAGCTCTGATGAGCAAGTATATGTCAGTCTTAGCGGATTAAATGAACACTTTGAGGAAGGTCTTCGCTTGTTTGAGAGTTTGTTAGATGATGCTCAAGTAAACAAGGATGCTCTCGAAAATCTTGTCAATGATATACTGAAAATCCGTACTGACAATAAACTATCCCAAAGTAAAATATTATGGTGGGGTTTATTGAATTACGGGAAATATGGTCCGAAGTCTCCTTTTACAAATATACTCTCGAAGCAAGAACTAAATTCAGTTACTGCGGATGAACTCATATCTATTATCAAAAAACTTACATCTTATAAACATAAAATTCTATACTACGGAAGTGAAGAACCGATGAAGATTAATGCAACATTGGAAAGACTTCACAAACTACCTTCTATTCTAAATAGTGCTCCTGAGCCAAAAGAATTCCCGGAACTATCAATGAAAAAAAATAAAGTGTATATAGTAGATTACAATGATATGGTTCAGGCGGAAGTTATAATATTGACTAAAAGAGAAAAGTATGATAAAAGTATTATTCCGGTAATCTCTTTATATAATGAATACTTTGGAAACGGTATGGCAGGGATAGTATTCCAGGAATTGAGAGAATCCAAAGCTCTTGCTTACTCTGCATTTTCAACATACGACACTCCTTCAAAAAAAGAGAGAGCAAATTATCTATTCTCATACATAGGGACACAAGCAGATAAGTTACCAGAGGCACTCTCTGGATTCATAAACATTCTGAACAATATGCCGGAATCTGAAATAACTTTTGCATCTGCTAAAGAAAGTTTACTTAAGCAAATAGAAACTGACAGAATCACAAAAACTTCTGTATTGTTTGATTATTTAAATGCTCTGGACCTTGGATTAGAAAAAGATATAAGAGAGGAGATTTATAATAATGTGTCATCTATGACTTTTGATGCTGTTAAAAACTTCCAGGAAGAACATGTTAAAGGAAACAATTACACAATTCTAATTCTGGGTGATAAAGATAAATTAGATATTAACTCTATAGAGAAATACGGTGAAGTGAAATTTCTTACTCTTGAAGAAGTATTTGGATACTAAAAAAACAAGTTTTCTGAAATCTCAAGAGTGCTATCGAAGTACGACAAGCTTTTGGATAGCTGTTTCTGTTTTAATGTTACCCTCTATTATCATTTTGAAGAGATAAACGCCGTTAGCTAAAGCATCCCCGTCAGTATCTCTTCCATCCCAGAGAATTTGATTGTAACCGATATTCACTGGAGTATATAGAATTTTCACTAATCTTCCTGAAACAGTGTAAATCTTTATTTTACATTCCGAAGGTCGCTCGCTGCCAGCAAGATTAAACATAAAGCTAGTTTGGTTTTTCATAGGATTCGGATAGTTATACAAATCTTTAATAAGCAGTTCATTCGAGACATAAACTGTATACGATAAAGTATCAGAAACATTATTAAAAGAATTCTTTGAAATAAACTTAAGATTGTTTTCACCATCAGGTAAAGTTGGATAGAAATTCAATTGTATTCCCTCTGCTCCTACACTGTTTTCTTGATACCTTAATATCGTATTATTATTCTTTCCGATATAATAAGGAATATAATTATTGTTCAAAACAACTTTTAAAATAGTTGTGTCATTGCTTATGTTGTTAAGTAAACCTTCACCCGGGGCTTGTATTAAAATGTCAGGTTTCGACCTGACATACTCGCCTCCCATTAATTTCACACCATCAGAAAACACATTAATTTTTCCAGCTCGTGGATTATTCTTTATAACTAAGTATGCATTCGTTGAATTGTTGAAAGTATAATAATCATTTTGAAACCCGAGGGGAATTGTTTCAAAATCCAAAGAGACAAGGTCATTAAACTTGTTGCCAAAGCTAAAGCTTGAGATCATCATTTTATCACTCGAAGATTTCATGCTATCTATATAAAATAAACCTGGAATAGTATCAGTTTTTAAAATGACTTTTTGACCAGCGTTGTAGGTAAACCAATTTGCAACATGCCCATCGAGATTGCGAAATCCAACGTTGTAATAATTAACATTCAATTTTAAACTATCACCATCATTAATTACAGAATCGGAAAAGTTCAGAGAATTGACATCCACGACCAATTCCGCGGGAGGTATATAATTAAACTTCAATGATTTAAATACAGGAGAACGATTTCCATTTAATGTATCTATCGATAGTTTTGTTATAAGTTTCATATTTGGGTACTGATATGCATTAATCCCTTGTAAATCAACGAAGCTGTTATTTGTAACATTTGACATTAGTGTTACTTCCTGGTCATTTCTATCGATTCCAATTACATCAAACTTAATATTTGAATTAGGATACAGTACTTGATCCCAGGAAAAGTTTTTCCAGG
>CAYYJH010000128.1:0-4430 GCA_964472195.1 uncultured Ignavibacteriaceae bacterium
TTTAGTTCCAAATTTTATATATGATTTTATCATTCAGGTTTTTCTTAGAAAACTCCGTTTTCGTAAATTTTTTATATTGCATTTCAGTTTTACTGATTTTAATTTGATACTTTTATAAAACATTCCGTAAATATAATGATAAGACGATTTTTAATTCTACTTTTCTTTATTCTTATTCCATTACAATTAATACATTCGCAAGATACAAAACACTTATCCGTAAATTACTCATTAAATAAAAATACATACTCAAGTGATGAAACTATTAAGGTTTCACTAAAAGTAAGTATCAATTCACCTTACCATATCAACTCTAATAAATCAAACGATCCTGATTTAATTACTACATCAGTTTCTGTAAAATCCGGTGATTTTAAATCAGTTGGTATTTCGTATCCAAAAGATAAACTTTATAAATTTGAATTCAGCGAAAGTGAAGTCAGAGTTTTTGAAGGTAATATTACAATCCGATGTAAAGTTAAACCAAAAAAGGAACTAACAGACGGTAATTACACAATACCTTTGCAGCTTTATTATCAAGCATGCGACGATAAAATGTGTTTTCCTCCAAAAACAGTTGATATTGATATCCCTGTAAATATTAAAAACGAGATTGCTGAAGAAGAAAAGGATGATACCGAAAAAACCGATACTTCAAAGGTTGAAACAAAATTAGATACTTTAAAAACTGATACGACAAAGGTTGATACATCGAAGACAATAGATTCTTCGCAAACAAGCGATGAAAAATCTGATACACTACTCACAGAAAACATAAGAACAGATACTCCAACTACTGATGAAGCTGAAGTATCAAATTTCATACAGGAAAAAGGTTTACTCGTAGGATTAATTTTTATATTTCTCGGTGGACTCGCATTAAATCTGACTCCCTGCATTTATCCTTTAATACCGATAACGATTAGTTTCTTTGGCGCTCAGGGAAGCGGCAGTAAAGTTCAAAGTATTTTTATGGGAATATTCTATGCTTTGGGAATGTCTATAACTTATTCTGCTCTTGGATTAATTGCAGCTCTAACCGGTAGTTTGCTCGGAACCGCTTTACAAAATCCGCTGGTAATTATATTTATCGCCCTCATTTTGGTTGTATTAGGGACAAGTATGTTTGGAGCATTCGAAATAAGAGTACCACAGAAACTTGCTCAAGCTGGCGGTAAAAGCAGGTCAGGTTTTGTTGGTTCTCTTTTAATGGGATTAATGGTTGGTTTCATAGCCGCACCATGCATAGGTCCTTTTGTTTTAAGCTTACTTGTTTACGTTGGACAGGTGGGAAATCCTTTTTATGGATTCTTGTTGTTCTTTGTCCTTTCTATGGGACTTGGATTTCCATATATTTTTCTTGCAGCTTCATCCAGTGCTTTGAATAAACTTCCGAAATCCGGTGAGTGGATGGAAGGAGTGAAAGTAATATTCGGGTTGATTTTATTCGGTATGGCAATAAATATTATGTCACCCGTAATTCCATCTGAAATATATGACTACGTATTTCCTTTATACATAATTCTGTCAGGTGCGTATCTAATTTTAATTTCTAAAAAAGGTTCTGTATCACCAGTATTTACAAAAATAAAATATGTAATTGCGATTATAGCCGTTATTTTTGGGACATGGAACTTAAAACCTGCTGAATCGACTGAAGAAGTTCAATGGAAAGTGTTAAATTCTATTGAAGAAATGGATAACAGTATAAAAACAGAAAAATTGCCAGTTATGATAGATTTTTACGCTGACTGGTGTGCACAATGCAAAGAGCTCGATAAATATACTTATACCGATGAAGAAATAATTGATTTATCAAAATCTCTTAATAATATTAAAATAGATCTTACTAAAGAAAATGAAGCAATAACAAATAAATATAACATTAAAGGTTTGCCTGTAGTAATATTTATGAACTCAAAAGGAGAAGAGATAAAAGAACTAAGAGTTACCGGATTTTTAAAACCCGAAGAGTTTTCAAAGAAGATAAACTCTTTATTAGAATCAGAAAATTAAAATAATTTAATGACAAAAATATTAATTTCGAATATAATAATTTTTGTACTCTCGATAAATTTTGCATTATCTCAAGTCATGGATGATAAAGCATCAGGAATAAATCGGGAGTATTCAAAAAAAGATATTACTGAAAAGATCTTAAGAAATTCAGATAATAATTACTCAACTAATGAAAATGAACTCTTCTTAATAGAGAAGAAATCTACAAAATCACCGGGACTTGCGTTTATTTATTCTTTACTATTACCGGGGACAGGGCATCTTTATACTAATAGAATGGATGTAGGAAAATACTTCGTTGCAGCGGAAATTTCATCCTGGCTTGGAGTATTAGGATTGACTCTTTACGGGGATGCTGTTCAGGATGATTCAAGATCATTTGCGAGTATTCATGCTGACATTTCTAATAAAAGTGATAATGATGATTATTTCAGAAATGTCGGACAATTTAATAATATTTACGAATACAACGATGAAAAATTAAGAAGAGGAGAATATGAACTTATTTATGATGTTAATAAATATTTCTGGAACTGGGACAATGTTTCAAACAGGGAAGAATTTGACAGCCAGAGAAGAAGCAGCGAAAGGATTTATAACTCACGAATTATCTTTGCAACTGGACTGGTTATAAATAGAATTATGAGTGCAATTAGCGCCTTGATTCTTACTAATGATCACAATGCTAATCTTACTTCATTTAAAATCAATTCTGAATTTATCGGAACGAAAGATAATCCATTCGATGGTATAAAATTAAATTTCGCAAAAGAATTTTAATGTGAATCGGGATTGTATAATTATAAATTAACTATCGAATATGATGGTAAGGATTTTAACGGGTGGCAAAGGCAAAAGAATTCAAAAAATACAATACAGGAAACTTTAGAAAGTTCTTTATCAAACATTCTTCGTAAAAATATTTCTGTGATAGGAGCAGGAAGAACTGATTCTGGAGTACATGCGTTAAACCAGGTTGCAAATTTTAAGTTTGCACGGCAATTTGACAATCAAAAGGTTTTGTACTCATTAAATTCTGTTCTACCGAAAACAATCACTATAAAAAATATTAAAAGAGTTCCATTAAATTTCCATGCAAGGTACTCTGCTCAAAAAAGAGAATATCAGTATCAAGTAACTTTCAAAAAGCGTTCAGTTGGAGCGGATTATTTCTACAAATTAAATTATAAACTCGATTATCGGTTGATTGATGAGTTCATTGAAATCTTAAAAGGTGAAAACTCTTTCAAGTCTTTATGCAAAAACCAAACCGATAAAAATGATTTTATGTGTAATGTTTTTCTTCTAAAATACGTTTTAAATAAAAACGAAATGATATTTAATATTATTGCCAACAGGTTCCTGCATTCGATGGTGCGGGCAGCTATAGGATGCCTCGTAGACATTGGCAGGGGTAAACTGGATTTTAAAAAAACTAAAAAAGAATTTGAGAAAGGAGATAAGATAAGAGCATTATATTTACCGGGTAATGCATTATTTCTTAAAAAAATCTATTATTAAAATGAAAACAATAAATCTTTTTATTTGCGTAAGCTTATTTTTTACATTAATAAACTCTAACCTTGTTTTACCGCAGTCAAAATCTAATTTCTCAAATTTAGAGTTATCAGATAAAGTTGTTAACATGGATTCCAGACTTGAGCTTAATTCTACACTAAATACAGTTGAAAGAACTAATTTTAAAGACGAGAATCCAAATGAAAAATCTCCCTACCTTGGAGCATTATTCTCCGGGCTGATTCCCGGTACGGGGGAGTTATACGCAAAGAGTTATTTAAAAAGTGCTATCTTCTTTGCAGCGGAAGTTGGATTATGGGTAACCTATACAATCTTCGAAAATAAGGGAGACGACCAAACTGAACTCTTTCAGAACTTCGCCGATAAAAACTGGAGCGTTAGGAAATACGCTCAGTGGTTAGTAGATGAAAATTTCGAGGGTTCGAGTGGTATTAATCCAAACGAACCTAACCTGAATACACTGAGAGCTCAGATTAATTTTTGTGAACAGCAAAATTTCTCACACACTCTGCCTCATTATGGCGAACAGCAATATTACGAAGTCATCGGGAAATATCAGAACTTTATGGCTGGCTGGGCAGATGCTGTCGGTATTACAAAGAATAACTATCATACTTTTTCTACTCCTTTATTCCATCAATATACCGAAGACAGGCAAACAGCAAACAATTATTATGATAATGCTTCGTTAACATTAACCGGAGTTGTTATTAATCACGTTCTGAGTGCCGCAGACGCTGCCTGGAGTGTTACAATGTTTAATAAAGAATTAAGAGTCGAGACAAAAGTCAGTGTTAAAAATATTTATTCTGCAAAGAATTATAAATACAACCTGACACCATTCGCAAATATTCAGATAACTTTCTGAGAAT
>CAYYJH010000129.1:0-4426 GCA_964472195.1 uncultured Ignavibacteriaceae bacterium
AACCTCGTCAGCAGGAAGACAACCTCGATAGAAGAACATATACTCAACTCCGTATTCTTCCTGACAAAATACAAACTCAATGGAAAAGAAAACCTAATCGATATTGGTACGGGCGGCGGCTTCCCGGGAATTCCTTTGAAGATTCTTTATCCTGATATTAATCTTACACTCGTGGACTCAATCCAGAAAAAAGTAAAAGCAGTAGATGGTATAGTAGTTAAGATGAATTTCAAAAATACAAAAGCAGTATGCTCAAGAGCGGAAGATTTATTGAACAAAAAAGATTACGCAAAGAAATATGACATCGTTATATCGAAAGCTGTTGCACCGCTCTATAAACTTTACAAATGGGGAAAAGGTTTTTTAAACAAAAACGGGCGAATGATTTGTATTAAAGGGGGCGATATTTCTGACGAAATAAAATCATTTAAAAGAAAGAATCAAAATATAAAATTTAACGTAATTGATTATAGGTTCAGTAATGTGTACAATATTGAGGGAAAAAAGATAGTCGAATTCATTTAAAAGTATTTTAATCTTTCAATTTTAATACTAAAGTAATGAAACATTTTACAGCGGTTTTTGTCCTGCTATTTGTGGCGATCAGTTGTACCCATGCACAGGAATACATATTATACGGAAAAATTTTCGATTCAAAAACAAACAAGAACCTGAGCTATGTGACAATTAAGATAGCAGACAGTTCTTACGGAACAACTTCGGACAGGAACGGAGAATACATGTTAAGATTATCAAATGGATTCTATAAAGTCGTTTTTTCATACATTGGATTTTTTTCGGATACAATTGATGTCATGATGGAGGATGAAAATATAGAAAGAAACATTTATCTTAATCCATCTGAAATATTCACGAAGGAAATTCTTGTCGTAGGTGAAGACCCTGCTTATGAAATAATACGGAATGCGATAAAATATAAAAAGGAGTTTATGAGAAAACTAAATGAATACAAATTTAATGCATATTCGAAACTTGTAATCAGGTCAAGTGTGGGTGCTGTCGAAGACGAACAAAAGAAATCCGAAGAAGACGATAAACTAAATATTCTGGGAATATTAGAATCCGAATCGATAGTTTATTTCAAGAAACCAGACCAATACAAACAAATTGTTCTAGCAAAGAGAGAAACCGCTAACATAACACGCAGTATTGTATTTCCCTATATCATAAATTTTTACGAGGAGTCTATAGACCTTGGTGATGTTCAGGTCCCCGGTCCTTTAGCCGATGATACATTCGATAATTACGATTTCAAGCTTAAAGGAACAACGTCCATAGACTCGACAATTATTTACAAGATCAAAGTTACAAATCAGTCGGAAACTGTACCACAATTTTTCGGTGAGCTCTATATATCCGACAGTATATTTGCATTAAGAAAAGTAGACCTGCACACAAATAATGCCGCACGATTACAACCCATGGAAAATATTAATTTTTTGCAGAAGTTTACTGCTTACGATGATTCGAAAGATAACGTTTTCTGGCTGCCCTCTGATGTTCAAATATATGCAGACGGTACTTTCGCAGGATTTATTGGTTTTGAAGCAGAGTTTTACACCATAGTCTCAAACTATGAATTAAATAAAAAAGCTCCCCCGGGGATTTTTAACAAGTACATTATCAAAATATCACCGGATGCTAATAAAGATTCTGTCTACTGGAAAGACAACCAGTTAATAAAAAACACGAAAGAAGAAAAATCCGCATACCGTAAAATTGAAAAGGAAACTAAAGAGAAGGAAAAGAGCATCAACCTGGGATTAACTACAATTAATTATGGCAAGTTCCTTTATTCATACCCGTTAAACTTCTATCATTTCAACAGGGTCGAAGGAAACCACCTCCAATATAATCTGCACTACAGAAGTAAATTCAGGAGTAACAGTGTAAGTTTATATTATGGTTATGGTTTTTCGGATAAAAAAATGAAGTTTAACATTAAGTACACAGGAAGATTTCTAAAAGACCAGAGCCTCGTCTTTACTGCATCGGTATTCAGAAATCTGCAGCCGCTGTCTTATGACATTTTTGGTATGGCGAGCTTTTATAATTCAATAAGCGGTCTTTTCTATAAAAAAGATTACTACGACTATTATTATAAATCAGGATATAGTCTAAGTTTGTCGTCATCATACATCCCTCAACTGGATATCGCATTAAAATACAACCAGGAAAAACAGACAACAGCTAAGAAGAATACAGACTTTAGCATTATAAAACCAAACGAATCATTTTTACAGAATCCCAATATTAATGATGCCTTTTTACGGACTGTTGGCTTTTCGTTAAGATTAGACCCGAATGAATATGTTTATATCGATTGGGGCGATGGAAGTGAATCAAAGTTCAGCTCAAGTGATCTGCCTACATTGGATTTCAGCTACGATTATTCAAACAAAGATTTTCTAAAGAGCACATATGATTTTAGAAAATATTCTATCATGCTGAATGGAAGAAACAACATAAACACTTACTTCAACTTTCGATATAAAATCGGCGCAGATTATATTAGCGGAGAGGTGCCCTTCCAGAATTTAGGGTACTTCAACGCAAATACAGGCGGTATAAATTTACCGGTGGGTTTTAAAACAATGGGTTACCAGGAATATTTAGGTGATAAATTGTATTATGTGAATTTTGAAAATAATTTCGGTAAACTAATCTGGGGCAACGTTCCATTCATAAAAAAATTTAATTTAATTGGTTTTTATAATATAGGCAGAGTAGAAATAAGAAAATCAAACAGACTATTAGCAGCTTTCAAGGATTTTTCCGTTACGAAAGGATTCTTTCACGAAGCAGGTTTTGGAATAGGTGGAATACTCGATATCTTCAGGTTAGACTTTGCATGGCGATTGAACAATTTAGTCGATGGACGGAATTTTCATGTAGTATTATCTTTAGATAGTTTTTAGTATTTTGTATATATTGAACTTAAAAAGAGTTTAATAGGTTTTAAGATTTATATTTAGAAAATAAATTTGAGAAAACATTTTAAAAACAGGATGAAAAAATATTTATCAGCACTTTTTATTTCATTTATAGTTATTACTACTATCTCAGTAGTAATTGCTTTCAAACCAACTACAGATAAAATCGGTCCACGACTATCAGCAACTCTGGAAAATACGAATGATAACCATTTCGTAGTTTGGGTTTATTTAAAAGATAAAGGACCCGAAGCGGATCAGTTCCTATCCAGTCCATTAGATTTGGTCTCAAAAAGATCAATTGACAGAAGATTAAAGGTGAAATCACCTGATAACGTTGTCGACATGACAGATGTTCCTATATACAGTGATTATGCTAACGCAATTTTCAATAAGGTAAAAAAGATCCGACACGAATCGAAGTGGTTGAACGCTGTTAGTGTAGAAGTAAACAGAACCCAGCTTTATGATTTAGCAGATTTGGATTTTGTTAAGCAAATAGAAATGGTTGAAAGGTATTTTAAAAAAAAGGGAAATATTGAATTAATTCAATCACCGGAAGAAATAAATAATCATACTAACGATAATCCTATGCTTGATTCATTAAATTATGGTTCAGGTAATGCAGTTGTACAGATCACTCAGATAAAAGTGAATCAAGTACATAACCAGGGAATATTCGGTCAGGGTGTAATAGTTGCTAGTTTCGATGCAGGATTTGCCAATCTCGGACACGAAGTATTCACAACTCTCCCGATGGACATAATTTATACATGGGATTTTCATACTAACACACCAAATTTAGGAAGTCATTCACACGGCACTGCTACTTTATCGTTGGTCGGCGGGTATAAACCCGGTAAATTAATTGGTCCTGCCTTCAAATCTTCTTTTATTCTTGCTAGAACAGAAGTTACACCCGGGGAGACTCCCATTGAAATGGACCACTGGATCGCTGCAGCTGAATGGGTAGACAGTCTTGGAGCAGATATTATCACGAGTTCCCTAAGTTATTTATCTTTTGATCCACCTTACCCCGATTATACATGGCAGGACATGGACGGCAACACAATGCCAGTTACAATTGCAGCGGATTTAGCAGTAAATAAAGGCATTATTGTAAGCAATTCTGCTGGAAACAGTGGTTATAATTCTTCACATAACACACTGGGTGGACCTGCAGACGGTGACAGTGTTATTACTGTCGGTTCTGTTACATCGAGCGGAACAAGGTCAAGCTTTAGTTCGGTAGGTCCAACAACTGATGTACCACCCAGAATAAAGCCGGATGTTATGGCAATGGGAAGTAGTAACTATGTCGCTGGAACATTCGGTACTTCTTCATATAAAACAGGCAGCGGTACATCATACTCATGCCCGCTAACATCAGGGGTATGTGCTTTGATACTTTCAGCGAATAAATCTTTAACTCCAATTCAAGTTAGAGGAATACTCAGACATTTTAGCAGCAG
>CAYYJH010000130.1:0-4378 GCA_964472195.1 uncultured Ignavibacteriaceae bacterium
TTTCTACCGGCTTGAAGTAGATGATGGGAAAGAGTACATGATGACGAAGAAGATGATTTATGTCAAATGAGTAATTTTTTTTATCAAGCGATAATTGCAAAATAAATATTATGGCAGTCAGATCTATTGATCTGGCTGTAATACTTAAAAATCATTCAGATGTTTTTAAGTAAGAGTTTTAGAGATTTATAAAACTATCACACCTACATCCTCCAGAGATATTGAAATTTCAAGAATATTTGCCTAGAAGATTCGACTAACTTGCTTGTGCGGGGACCATCTTTTAATTCAGAAACCTGGTGAGTCGAACCAATATAAAAAATTGAGAAAGGATTTAATTTAAAACTAATGAGAGGGTCGATATCGAATTGCTTTGAAAAAGAATTGTACTGTAAGATCAATTTTGCAAATAAATTTTTGCTGAATTGATATGTGGTTTTATTCCTAAAAATGTAACCGGCATATAATTTTTCTCCGCCGTAATCAGATTTCGCTAACTGTGAATAGTAATAACTGTTTTCCATTACAAGCCTATCAATAGGCTTAAAAGTTGACCAAAGTTCAAAATCAAAGCCATACCCTACATAAGAAGGCTCTTCGAACCTTACGATGTATTTACCACCGGCGAAAAAGAAACCGCCCCTTAAAAAGCTCAGAGTGTTTGAATTTACATTTATCCATAATCTGTTAATATTTTTGTGAATACTTCCTCCATACTGTTCGTTGTTAACTAAATAATACCCCATTCCAAAGTTGACTTGATTATTAAATTGAACAAATAAATGAGGTTCCATAAAAACTTCTCTCAATTTGCCATCGTAATTATGCCTGACAAAAACCGCGAGTTCCGGTATAATTCGCTCAAAGACATCGTTGTTCAGATAAAAAGCATATTGATTATACATGAAAAAAGTCCTGAAATTATTGTTGTTAGAAAATCCATTGTCTTTTCTCATGACCGGTGATTGGTTATAATATTGAATTGTACCAGACCAATGTTTAGCATCTCTTTGTAAAGCCACTATACCACCGAAACCGGTAAAACTCTCCCCGTCAAATGCAGCCGTGTATTTCCCATTATCAAATGTTGCATAATCAGATTCTTCCCTAGAGTAAAGAGAAGTATCATTCACTTCTTTTGTATTATAACCAAGCAGTTGAAAACTTAATGAATAATTATCGAGAAAGCGATAATTACCATCGAGCCCAAAGACCCTGTTATAACCGTTGGTTTTGAAAAAATTATCGGTCGTATCTTTTACTTCCCTGTCAGTAAAAATCAAGCCAATGTATGAATCATCTTTGAGACTATGCTTTACCCTGATAATGTTCGACAAAGATCTCCTGTCACTTGCAATAAAGCTGCTGCTTTCTTCTAAGGGAACAATAAAGGGAGTTTGCTTATCTAACGCCAACATATAACCGATATCAAAATCACCGACTTTCCCGGTAAGCTTTGTTGCAAAGAGAGGGTTGTTTATGGTTCTCGTATAAACAACATTTATCGGTGTGTTGAAAATGCTCAGTCCTTCCAGGAAGAAAGGTCTTTTCTCCGGATAGAACAACGCAAATGAAGTATTTACATCTATCACGTCTGCATCCGACTCTACCTG
Organism: uncultured Ignavibacteriaceae bacterium; assembly: GCA_964472195.1. Classification (GTDB taxonomy): domain Bacteria; phylum Bacteroidota; class Ignavibacteria; order Tepidaquicellales; family Tepidaquicellaceae; genus BS750m-G4. The sequence goes on from CAYYJH010000130.1 coordinate 1,614, forward strand.
GCTGAAATCCGGATTAACCGTTGCATCGGCGGTTAGGTTAGAAGTGATTCCATACTTAAGACTCATCCCAAACTCACCTTTGAAAGGATCGGAAATAAAATCGGAATTAGGATCCTCATTATTCTCTAAATAATAATCCCTCGAACCAAGCACATACGGAAGGACTTCCAGGTTATTCCCCCCTTTAATATTTTCCATTCCTTTTAATTTCGCTGACTTTGTAAATAAAGAAGGATCGTCCTGAGATAATGGAACCCAAAAATGCTGCTCCCTGCTTTCACGTGGTCTGACTCTATATAAATGAATATTCCACTCCTGAATATCTTTATCCGGAAATCTAATACTTTTAAAAGGTACAGCAAATTCACACGTCCACCTGTCATCATAAACTTTTGCACCCGATTCCCATATCGCATCATAGCTTGCATCTTCTCCATCGGGTGTCCACATTAAGTCACCCTGAATTCCGTAAGCATTGGTTAATATCTCGTATGCCTGTTTGTTATCACTATAAGTATTTAAAAAGAATCCAGCAAAATCATCGTTGAATACCTTATCTCTATCAGTGAAAGTAGCCCGCAGTTTCGACATATCGTTATCATAACAGATAAACGCAAAATAAATGTTGTTATCATCATAAAACATTAAGGCTTCTGTCTGGACTTCCGGTTCAACCATATCACGCGGATGAATCTCAGTAAAATTGCCAACACGGGTTGCCTTCTCCCATACCGGCTCATCAATTACACCATCTATGGTGATATTGGAATTTTCATATCTTGAAATTGTTATGTTGAGGTCTGTATTAGGATGGAATCCAGATTTTGTAGAATCTGTCTCTTCCTGTGATAAAATAAAAGATGTGTACACAAAAAAACAAATGAAACACAGTATAAATTTAGACAATCCCCTACTCCTTGCTTTTATGTTATAAAGACGAATTATAAATTAAAATGTTACAAAAACTGTGCATTCATCCTTTTTTTGTATTAAGATCATATATTAGATTCTTTGTATTCGTAAAAGGTTTAGATAATAATAATAAAAAACTTGTTATGTGTAAAAAAAAAGCAATCCCTAATACAGGAATTGCCTTTTTAATATTCGTAAGTATTTTTTATTTAACGTATAACATTTTTTTGGTATCTGAGAAATCATTTGTTTTCAATGAATAGAAATAAACACAACTCGACAGGCTTTCAGGAATCCATTCGTAAGTATAGCTGCCGGCTTGTAAAATTCCAAAATCCAGATTTTCAATCTCTTTGCCAAGAGTATTATAAATTACAAGCGATACGTCCAAACTTTTCGGAATATCAAAAACTATCTTTGTTGATGGATTAAATGGATTGGGATAATTTTGTTTTAAAGAGAATCCATCAGGGATCGTTTGTGAGCTCAAAGAGATTGAGCTTAGTATAATCGATGTCGAATAAATTTCCTGGTTATATCCGCCCGCTCTATCATCCGTCCAAACGGGCACAACCTTGTTTGCAAATACATCTATACCGATATAATCACCAAACCTGACATCAGAGTTGGGTGCATTACCAAAAAAAGACGTATCACTCAGTCTTTGGTTAATCCATGTATCACCGGCATCCGTTGAATATGCAAAATAAGAATTCATTACACCCGGGGAAGTTCTTTCGTCATAATATATAACACAGATATTCCCGTTTGTATCACACTGAATTGCAGGCCAGTACTGCTCTCCATTTGATACATCGTTCACCTGTATTGGTGTAGAAAGCCACGTTTGACCATTGTTCGTCGACCTCTGAAAATAAATATCGTCAGTATTACTCTGCCTGTCATCCGCCCAAACTACATATACGTTTCCTCTTGTTGTATGATTTGAATAATCAACACATATAAACGGGAAAGAGCCATTGTTTGTACTTGTTACTGTACTCAAAGAATAATCGCTACCAAAACTTGTTCCCCCGTTTGTGGATTTATCAAATTTAACACCCGACCTTCTCCAGACAACATAAATATCACCATTTGTGCCTGAAGCAACGTTTGAACCCTGCGCTCCGAAATTTACATCCGAAACACCAACTGTCGATGACCAGTTTAATCCTGCGTTGGATGACTTTCTGAATTTGATACCCCTTGAGGGACCAAAACTCGTCCAGGTAATAAAGATATTATTGTACGTTGGGTTAGTCATAACCGGGTCACAAAATATCCACTCCTTATCTTCACCTGCTCCACCGCTACCGGGAACAGCAGTTGAATGAAGAAAGAACGTTTGACCGTTATTCGTCGATTTATAAATTAGCATATCCCTGTTGTATCCGCTAACAGGCTGTCTGGATGTACTTGATAAATAAAAATGTCCGAATGAATCACTTGTAAGTACAGGATCACTTTGCGACGTATGTTCCGGGAGGGGATCAGGTAATAGCTGCGATGGTGCCCACGTTAATCCTCCGTCTGTTGAATAGCTGTATCCAATTCTTCTTACTGCAGGTGTAACCCCCTGCCTGAAATCACGCCAGGCTGCTACAACAATATTCGGATTCTGCCTGCTTATCCTAACCGAGGGTTCGTTTTGCGGGAATGAATTATTGGAAACATTATTGTTAACGAATAATGGATTATAATAATCCGTTTGGCTTTGGAAATTAATATTACTGTTCTTCCTGTAAATTGCGTGAGGTTCGTTTTCAGATTTAATATTCTGAGATGAAGCATTCGAAGAAAGAAATATTAATCCTAAAAAAATAATTAAAAGGTTTTTCATTTATGTGTATTTA
>CAYYJH010000131.1:0-4366 GCA_964472195.1 uncultured Ignavibacteriaceae bacterium
GAGGAGTGCCTCATTATACCGAGATATGAACAGAGGAACGCAGAGTCCTCTACGAGAGACTCTGCTTGAACAGAAAGTCACAAAGGCACGAAGACCAAAGTTAAAATGAATAGGTTAAGAAATCTTTAATTAATAATTTCTAATTTTTAATTTAAATAGGATGAGTTATGATAACAATAATTAAAATATTAGTAATTGTTCTTTTTGTTTCGCTTCTAAATGAGACCAACGCTCAGTTCAAAATAAAAGCGAAGGATAAGTTCACTCAAGCTCAGGCAAGCGCAAACAATGTATCTTCCGATGCGATGTTATACGCAATCGTGTCATCTTTGGATCTTGATACGACTGGCAAGGATCTTTCCTGGATTTATAATTATTATTCTGCGAATCTGGATACAGGAATAATTGTTATAACTTCGTTTCTCGGTGCACTACCGGGAACGTTGGGTCCTACTTTACCCGGTTCGCTTGTAAGGCTGCTAACAAATAATTTTGTAGACAGCGACGTAGCCTTGCTTGCTGCTGAGAATGCCGGCGGAAGGCTCTTCAGACAAACCCACCCGAACTACAACATCTTAGCAACAATTTTTAAAGTACCAGGACTACCCGATACAACCAGACCATACTGGACGGTGATTTATTCTGACAGTTCTGCAAATAAGATATTTGTAATTGATGGTATCACAGGGCAGATAGTTCCGATTGGAATTACGAATATTTCTACCGCGGTGCCTGACAAATTTGTTTTATACCAAAACTATCCAAATCCATTTAATCCATCGACAAAGATAAGGTTTGACATTCCAAAATCTTCTTTAGTAAAGCTTGTTGTTTATGATATGCTTGGCAGGGAAGTTGCCGTTCTTGTTAATTCTAAAATAAAACCGGGCAGTTACGAGTATCAATGGGATGGTTCGGATTTGACCAGTGGTGTGTATTTTTATAGAATACAGACTGCAGAGTTCACTCAAATTAGGAAGATGATTCTGATAAAATAATGACCTGGGAAATTTGATTACTTTGTTGTTACAAATTTAAACTTTAATATTTTACAATTCACAAAATTAAAATGAAAGAGTTTATTTGTTGTATTCTATAATTTCCTTAGTTTAAACATTTCATATTTTTTTACTAATCGTAAAATTTAGTATCCCAGATTATTTCAAGCTTCCATAGAGAACTGATCCATTGTAGGATAAATTTATACAAAAAGTAAGACATTGTCCTACAGACATTTAAGGTGAAAATAAGTAACTTACGTTAGAATATATGAACTCACCCCCTGACCCCCTCTCTTAGAAAGAGAGGGGGGGATTTTTGTTTGCCTTCTTTTAAAAGAGAAGGAGAATTGTTTGTTTGCCTTCTCTTTACAAGAGAAGGATTCGGGATGAGATGGAATAATGTTTTTCAAATTTTAATTACAAAAAAATGAAAGACGAAACAAAAACAAAAGCACAGCTCATCTTAGAGCTTAGAAAACTCAGGAGAGAGAACAGGAAAATAAAAGAAGCTGGTAACGGATTAGATAAAATTATCAGTGAGCGATATGAAAATGAAAAGAAATTCCGATTACTTTATGAGAATATGCCTATTCCATATCAATCTCTAAATAAAACTGGTAACATATTGGAGGTTAATAAAGCATGGTGCAAAGTTTTAGGGTACAAGAGGGATGAAGTATTAGGGAAAAATATCTCAAGGTTTTTATACGATGAATCTAAAAAGAAATTCAAGAAAGTATTTGCAGATTTCTTAAAAAGGGGTATAATGCATAACGTAGAATGCAACATGTTGAAAAAGAATAATGAAATTATTAATGTGTTGTGTAATGGAAGAGTAGGATATAATGTAGATGGAACTATCAGACAGACGCATTTTATACTAACAGATATTACTGAATTCAAACGAGCGGATAAGATGATGGAAAAACAAAATATTTTTTTAAAAAATGTATTTGAATCCATAGCTCATCCTTTATATGTAATTGATGTAAAAGATTATACTATCAAAATGGCAAATTCTGCTTCTCAGTTATCAAATTCAATAGGTAAATCTACATGTTACTCCCTTACTCATAAAAAAAATAAACCGTGTAACGATAACGAAAATCCATGTCCACTTGAGTTAGTTAAAAAAACATTGAAGCCAGTAGTAGTGGAGCACATTCATTTTATGGGAGATGGATCAAAAATAAATGTTGAAGTTCATGGTTTTCCTATTTTTGATGACAAAGGACATTTAGCTCAAATGATAGAATATGCTATTGATATCACAGAGTGGAAGAGATTTGAAGAAAAACTCTTGTCCGAGCGTGATAAATTTAATTCCATATTACAGGACTTACCTATTGGTGTTACGGTTTTTGATTCTGAAGATAAGTTTGTTTTTATCAATAACACGACGATGAAAATTGACGGTTATAAAGATGATACGGACAATCTGATCGGCAAGGAAGTGAGAAGTATTCACCCTAAAGATACTATACCAACCATCGATGATCTGTTAAACGATTTCAAATCTGGTAAGAAGTCCTATGCTTCAAGAGAGGCTAAAAGAGGAAAGCGTTCGGTTGAGATTTCATACCATGCTATCCGTGGCACAAAAGGTGAATATCAAGGTGGAATTCGATTAGTTTCAGACATCACCGAACGTAAGCAGGCGGAGAATTTACTGCGTGAAAGCGAGGATAAGTTTGCAAAAGCCTTCAAATCGAGTCCGAATTTGTTGGCTATTACTAAGCCGGACAATGGAGAAATTGTTGATGTGAATGAAGGGTTTTCAAAAACTCTGGGATATTCACGTAAAGAACTTATAGGTCGAAGTACTCTCGACATAAATTTGTGGGATAATCCGGAATTAAGAAGCACATTAATGAAATCATTAGAAGAAAACCAACCCGTTCAAAATGTAGAAATAAACATAAGAGCTAAATCAGGTAAATTAATCACTGAGTTATTCTCTGCAGAGAAAATCATTCTCAACAATGAACCTCATCTTATTACTGTCGGTACAAACGTAACAGAACTCAAGCAAGCTAAGGAATCTTTACATGAAGAAAAAGAATACTACCGCAAATTTGTTGAATCGCTTGATGATTGGGTTTGGGAAATAGATACTAAAGGTTATCATACGTATTCCAATTTAGCAGTAGAGAAAATATTAGGCTATAAAGTCGATGAAGTGCTTGGAGTTAATATCAGCGAACTATGGTGTGATGAAACAAAGACAGCAAATAATATTGAATGGCTGAGAATGGATATTAAATCAGCGAAAAACTGGAGAAATTATGAAACTTTTCTAAAACACAAAAACGGTTCTAAGGTCTTGATAGAAACGACGGGTATACCCATTTTCGATTCTAAAAATAATTTAATTGGTTATAGAGGAATTGGTCGTGATATTACAGAGCGTAAAAAAGCGGAGGAAGAACTAAAGGAGAAGGCTGGACTCCTTCGTTCAATACTCGAATCGATTGATAATGGTATTTTAGTAATCGATAATGAAGGAAAGGTTATCACATCAAACAAGATATTCACTAAATTATGGAGAATTCCTGAAGAGATTCTATCCACCGGGGATGATGAAAAGCTTTTAGAATATGTTTTATATCAATTGTCTGACCCGAAACAATTTTTAGATAAAGTAAAGGACTTATACAGCAAACCTGAATCAAAGAGTTTCGATACATTGTATTTCAAAGATGGACGCATTTTTGAACGTTATTCGCGACCATTGTTAATAAAGGAACAAATTGAAGGTAGAATATGGAGTTTCCGAAATGTTACCGAACGAAAAAAAGCTGAGGAAGAACTAAAAATTAGTGAAGAACGTTTAGCTCTGTCACTGGAAAGTGCAGAATTAGGAATATGGGATCAAAATATGTTAACGGGTGAGATTACACGTAATAAACGCTGGGCAGAAATGCTTGGGTATTCGTTAGATGAGATTGCACCTGATAGAAAATCGTGGAAAGATTTAATACATCCGGATGATTTACAAAGAGTGAAAACAGCGATCAAAAACCATGAGGTAGGAAAAACCAGGAGTTATAAAGTCGAGCATCGTATGCGAACGAAGAACGGTGACTGGAAATGGATACTCAATTGGGGCAAGATAGTTGAACGAGATAAAAGCGGAAAGCCATTAAGGGCAGCGGGAACGCATCTTGATATAACAGAAATGAAAAAAGCTGAGGAGAAACTAAGGAAATACTCTGAAAACCAGGCAGTACTTGTAAGAGAGATAAATCATCGAGTAAGAAATAATCTATCAGCAATTATCGGTATGCTCTATACAGAAGAAGAGCTTGCAAAGAAAAATAGTAGAGTAGAATGTTTGCCGATACTTCGTAATCTTGCAACTCGAA
>CAYYJH010000132.1:0-3467 GCA_964472195.1 uncultured Ignavibacteriaceae bacterium
CTTCGTCTTTCCGATGTATCGGAACTCCTTGGTATGACACATTTTCCTTTTTAGTCAATTAACTTTCCAACACGATTCCATCTTATCGAACCTATCAAATCGAAGAATCGTGAGAAAGGTATGTTTGCATCCCAGGACCAGTACAGCATGAATGCTTCACCGATAACGTTTTCCATTGGCATGAATCCCCAGAATCTACTGTCAAGAGAATTGTTCCTGTTGTCACCCATCATGAATAGATAATCCCTTTCGACTGTGTATTCGCCATTGACTAACTCTTTATCATCGACAAGGACTTTATTATCCAGTCTCATACTTATTGTATGCCCTTCACGCTTCACAAACATTTCCCATGCTTGATAATTTGATGAATCAATTTTTATCTTATCACCTATCTTGGGAATAACAAGCGGTCCGTAGTTGTCTTCATTCCAGCCGGAACCTTTGGGAAATATCCGTGGATTTGCTATGTTATTAGAATGCGGATTACCGAGGAATTTTGATTCGGGTGGATTAGGAATTATTTTACCATTATTATAAAGTGTTCTATTGATGATTAGTATTGTGTCGCCGGGTAAGCCCACACATCTCTTAATATAATTCAAAACCTCAGGTGCTATCAATTCGTCCCGGTTACCCGGAAAATCAAATACTATTATATCTCCTACTTTTGGGTCTTTAAAACCGGGCATTTGAAAATATGGAAGCCTTACATCTGTGAAAGGTATATTTCTAGGAGATGTTGCTCCGTAAGTAAATTTTGTGACCAGCAGGAAATCCCCAACAAGAAGAGTATTTTCCATTGAGCCTGTTGGAATTCTGTATGCTTCGAACAATAATATTTTTATGATAAATGCAACAATTGCAGCATACAACAGAGCATCAAAATACTCCCGTGGTTTTGATTTTTTGACCTTTTTGTCTTCTTTTCCTTTTGTTGAAACAGATGATTTATTTTTAAGCAATGCTTTAATAATTTATATTTATATAATATTCTATTTATCTAATGAAAGAACGGCTAAAAAAGCTTCCTGTGGAATTTCAACCGAGCCTACTTGTTTCATACGTTTCTTACCCTCTTTTTGTTTTTCTAAAAGCTTTCTTTTTCTCGTTATGTCACCGCCGTAACATTTCGCGAGTACGTTCTTTCTGGTTGCTGTCACGGTTTCTCTTGATATGATTTTTGAACCGATAGCAGCCTGTATTGCTACTTCAAACATTTGTCTTGGTATGAGGGTTCGCAGCTTACTGCACAATTTTTTTCCCCATGGGAATGCTTTTTCCCGGTGAACTATTGTGGATAAAGCATCAACCGGATCTCCGTTTAGTAAAATATCGAGCTTTACCAGATCTGATTGCCTGTATTCTTTGAATTCATAGTCAAATGAAGCATAACCTCTTGTGGTTGATTTCAGTTTGTCGTAAAAATCGAAGATAATTTCTGCTAATGGAAATTCAAATAAAAGATCGACTCTCTTGGGATCGAGATAATTAGTTGTTTTATAAATTCCTCGTTTGTCTTTTGCCAGCTTCATTATGTTACCGATATATTCGGTTGGAGTAATAATTTGTGCTGAGATGAAAGGCTCTTCAATGTAATTCATTACCGCTGTATCCGGCATTAAAGCGGGATTATCGACTAATACTATTTCTCCGTTGGTTTTATATGCCTTGTATTCAACGTTTGGAACGGTTGTGACTATTGAGAGGTCGTATTCTCTTTCTAACCTTTCCTGGAAAATTTCAAGATGAAGCATCCCAAGAAATCCGCACCTGAAACCAAAGCCTAACGCAATAGAATTCTCGGGTTCATAGGTCAAAGAAGCATCGTTGAGTTTTAATTTTGATAATGAATCCCTCAAGTCTTCGAAGTCATCGCTCATGATAGGGAAAATACCGCTGTAAACCATTGGTTTGACATCTTTATAGCCGGGCAGCGGTTCGGAAGCCCGATACTTAGCATTTATTATAGTATCACCGACTTTCGAATCGTTAACATCTCTAACACCCGCAACTAAATATCCCACGTTTCCTGATTTTAATGTCTTTGTTCTGATGCGTCCCATCTTAAATACACCGACCTCCTCAGCTTCGAATCGCTTACCGTTTGAAAAGAACTCTATTTTATCGCCTTCCTTAAGTATCCCCTCGAATATTCTCAGGTAAACGATAACGCCTCTGTAATTATCAAATACAGAATCGAATATTAATGCCCTCAATGGTTTTTCGTTTTCAATTTTTGGAGGAGGAATCCTTTCTACGATTGCGTCAAGAATTTTCTCAGTTCCGATGTCCGTTTTTGCACTCGCTTCGATGATATTATCACTTCTTCCGCCGATGAGTTCTTGAAGCTGGTCTTTCACTTTGTCTATCATTGCATTTGGTAAATCAATTTTATTCAGCACAGGGATTATCTCAAGACCATTTTCAATTGCTAAGTATAAATTACTTAATGTCTGTGCTTCTACACCCTGGGATGAATCTACAACGAGCAATGCACCCTCGCAGGCTGCAAGCGACCTCGAAACTTCGTATGAGAAATCAACGTGACCGGGAGTATCGATTAGATTGAGTATATATTCCTCGCCTGATTTCGATTTGTAATTCATCTGTATAGCGTGGAGTTTTATGGTAATTCCTCTTTCCTGTTCCAGATCCATATTATCGAGGATCTGTTTTATCATATCTCGGGATTCTATGGTTTCGGTTTTTTCGAGTAGTCTATCGGCTAAAGTAGATTTACCATGGTCTATATGTGCAATTATACAAAAATTTCTTATGTTTGACTTCTGCAAGTAAATAAATATAAATAAAAAAGTGGGCTCTTTTATGAAATAAGCAAGTTAACCTGACTTACCCTTAAATCCCACTTTTTAAAAATCGAAATAATACGAAAATAGTAAATTCTGGTCTTAGTTAAGCGTTTTTTCTTGAAGCTCTTATTGCTTGAATTTCTTTTCTAATATCAGCGGATAATTTTCTGATATTGTTTAATTCTTTTCTCAATCTTGTTCCGGCTGCATTCTGTCCTTTTGTATAAAATTTCTCTTTATCGGCTGCCATGCCATCTAATATTGCCTGTAACTGTTCAAATTTCTCCATTTTTTCTCCTTTATATTAATTTTAAAAGTATACTTAAAATAAAGCTTTTTATAATAGAGTTATGAGTATAGAAAAGTTTCCGATTTTTTCATTAATAATGGCTAAAATTATGCATTTCTATTCATATAATCAACCGAATATTTTTTATTGTTTAATTTTGTTGAAATTTGCTGATTCTGGATTATTCTTATTTTGGTGACATTTGTAGTGCTAACAAACCTGTTTTGACTTCCCGCGCGCGGTACAGACCTTGGCGTGTTATGCCTGACATTATATATTCCGTTGGTGGATAACACCAACAGCGGGAGAAATATAATCAACCGAATATTTTTTATTGTTTAATTTTGTTGAAATTTGCTGATTCT
>CAYYJH010000133.1:0-3302 GCA_964472195.1 uncultured Ignavibacteriaceae bacterium
CATGATGATCTGGGTCAGTCTTTAACAGCATTAAAAATGGATGTCTCATGGTTAAATAAACATTTATTGAAAAACAGGGAAAAAACCCGAACGAAGATTAATGGAATGGATATTTTGATTAATGAGACGATACGTTCAGTTCAGAGAATATCTTCTGAGTTAAGACCTGGTATCCTGGATGACCTGGGATTATCCTCTGCGATACGATGGTATGCAAATGAATTTGTAAGCCGTACGGGGATAAAATGCAGGGTTACTATAATTCCAAAAGAAATTAAATTAGGAGAGAAACTTTCGATAGCTATTTATAGAATATTCCAGGAATCACTAACAAATGTTATACGTCATGCTAATGCAACAAGAGTAAATGTGAGTTTTACATTAAAAAAGAATAATTTAAATCTTGTTGTGAAAGACAATGGTATAGGAATTAAAAATGATCTTATAAATGATCCGAAGTCATTAGGATTAATAGGAATGCAGGAAAGAGTTTATCCCTGGAATGGAACGGTTGATATTTATGGAAGTAAAGGTAAGGGAACTGCTGTAAGTATAAATGTTAAATGTTGAATGTTAAATGTTGAATGTTAAATGTTGAATGTTAAATGTTGAATGTTGAATGTTAAATGTTAAATGTTGAATGTTAAATAATCTATAATAATTGAATTATGATTACCTGTTGAATAATAGTAGAAAATATTTGAAGAAATAGGTATATTTTATTATGAAAGTATTAATTGCAGACGATCACACAATAGTACGGGAAGGATTAAAGAAAATCCTTTCAAATGTACCCGAAGTCGAATCAGTCGAAGAAGCAGAAAATGGTCAGGAGGTTTTAGACAAAGTTACCAAAGCTAAATTTGATATAGTAATTCTGGACATATCTATGCCGGGGAAGAGCGGACTGGAAGTTTTAAAAGAGTTAAAACAAAAAAAGTCCAATCTTGCTGTTCTTATTTTAAGCGTTCACCCGGAAGAGCAGTATGCAATCCGTGCATTAAAGTCCGGTGCATCCGGTTATATATCTAAATCGAGTGCTTCGGAAGAATTAGTAAAAGCTATAAGAACTATCCATACGGGGGGGAAATATATAACTCCTACTATAGCAGAAAAGTTAATTTTTGAAATCGAAGAAGATACGGTTAAACCTGCTCATGAAAAACTATCCGACCGTGAATATCAGGTCATGTGCATGATATCATCAGGTAAAACCATCAGGGAGATTTCAGATTATTTATGTTTGAGTGTTAAAACAGTGAGCACATACAGAGTTCGTATACTGGAAAAAATGAATTTAAAAAATAATTCCGAGTTAACATTTTATGCTATTAAAAATAAATTAATCAACTAATAAATCTGCAAAATCCTTTCTAAAGACATACTACAAAAATCCTGTAGGATTAAATCTTACTGAAAAAGTAGCCCTTCTCCCACAAAGAAAACAGATATTCTCCGATATTGGTTTTAAAAGAATAGTATTATATTGTTTAGAAATTATCATTACATAATCGAACATAAAATTCAATCAATATTAATTTATGAGAGTACTGATAGCTGATGATTCCAAACCTGTTCGAGAAAGACTTGTTTCATTAATTTCTGAGGTTGAAAATGTGAACATTGTAGGGCAGGCAGAAAATACAATTGAAGCAAAGATATTAATCAAAGAATTAAATCCCGATTTAATTATTTTAGATATAAGGATGCCGGGCGGAACCGGGATGGACATTCTTGGAAACATTAAGAAGTTTAATCCTAAGATTAAAATTATAATTCTTACTAACTACCACTTTCCCCAGTACAAGGAAAAATGTTTGAGCACTGGAGCGGATTATTTCTTTAACAAATCCGGAGAATATGAAAAAGTAATTGAAGTAATCGAAGAGCTTAATTCGAAAAAAAAAAGTAGAATGAAACAGTTAGATTCTATTTTGTTTGCATTGGGTTGATTATTGTTTGTACTAATTAAATGAAAACAAAAACTATTAAAGAAATATAATGAGAGAATCTAAAAGAAATTATTATAATAATTTTGAAGATTATACTCCTGCTGGTTCTCTGTATAGTGAAGAAAAATACCGTAGGATATCAAATGATTCATCGAACAAAGGAATTGCAATTATAAGAAATAATGTGATTATCGGGGCGGGTATCAATTTCGCTAAGATTGTAGGTTTCGAATATTCCGAAGTGGTTGGAATGTTCATCATGGATTTTGTTGCTCCTCAATTCAGGATAAAGGTTAACAATAGCTTTAAATCCACCGAAGAATTATCCTATGAAATATTTATTCAAAAGAAGGATGGTTCTGTATTGCCGGTTGTTGCTTGCGGTAGATTTATGCCGGATTCTGATATTACTATCCTGACGGTAATTCTTAAAGAATAAAATTTTGATGTTCATAAAGCAGTACCATGGATGATCAACAATCTAACATAATAATAGAAGAGGTTAGCGAACCCAAGGAGAAGGATTTATTGGGAGAGGAGGAAGAATATTATTTCCTTATGGAAGCGAAGAATGAATCAACTGAGTTGTATATGATGTCTTCGATAATCTCTTCTGAATGATTATGTGTAAATTGATTGAACCTTAGCAGACATAATTAAGTATTATAAATCGAGTAGTTCGATTTTTTCTTATAACATGAAGAGCGAAAGTCATGAATGACCAATCCGTAGATATACTTCTTGTCGAAGATGATGATTACGAAATAGAAAATTTAAGAAGTTTGATAGATATAGACAAACAGCTTACTCTTAAACACATATCCAAAAACTGCGATGATGCAACATCTTATTTAAAGTGCGAAGGGAATTACAACAATGTTTGTAATATCAATTTGGTTCTTATAGATGCTGATGTTTCCAATCACAGTGGCATAGCGTTATTTGAAAATATCATAAATACACCGGTGTTTTGTGGAATGTCTGTTGTAACATTAGCATCGAATGAACATGATGAAGAAAAGATTAAATTATTTCAGAACGGTAGGAATTATGTAATCAGGAAACCCGTTGACCATGCAAAAATACAGGATGCATTTAAGGAATTTTCTTTATATTGGGGATTAGTTGCTTCAAAACCTCATTTAGCTGAGCAGTTAGGTTAAGTTCTTTGAATTTAAAAAGAGTTTAATAATTATACTTAAAGTTTTATACCAATAACGATTTTACCTACAAATCCCGCTTAACTCCCGGGGGGTGATTTTTGTAAGATTTTATCACCCCCCTTTTTCTTATTATTAATTTTATAATGATTTTACAAATTCACATCTGCCTGTTGCAGAAAGGTGCAGC
>CAYYJH010000134.1:0-3212 GCA_964472195.1 uncultured Ignavibacteriaceae bacterium
ATAATGTGTTAATTCCTATCTATTTTTACAATTTTCATATTAATATTTTTATCTTTGTGAAGAGTGAATCCTTCTCGCTCAATAACTTATTAAGCATCTTTTGGTAATAATTACCATTACTGAAACTTAAAAAACATTAATGCGGTTGTAATCGAAAATATATTTTATTATTATATTAAAACAGTTAGAATTTTTAAAAATTCAAAGGTACAACATATATTCGATATTGTGTCCTTGAAAATTTACAATAAGGAAAAACTAAAATGCAAAATTTCTTAGTACCATTAGGAAGGTTATTTTTATCGGCAATTTTTTTAAATTCTGGAATCGGTAAGATTTTCAAATTTGCCGGAACTCAGCAGTTCATGGAAGCTAAAGGAATGCCAATAGCAGCACTATTTCTTGTATTAGCTATCATTCTGGAAATTGTAGGCGGGCTTTCGATCTTATTAGGGTATAAGGCAAAGTGGGGTGCACTTGCTTTGATTGTATTTCTGATACCGACGACACTGATTTTTCATAGCCAGTTAGCGGACCAAATACAAATGATTATGTTTATGAAGAATGTGGCTATTCTCGGTGGTTTGTTTATAGTAGCAGGTTATGGAGCAGGACCCGTGAGTTTAGATAATCGTTCTTCTTCTGTTAGAAGCGAATAATATTATTTTGTGTAAATAAGAATTGTGCAAGAAGTGTCTTTTTGAAAAGACTTTAATGTTTCTCTCTAATAAAATATTTTGTAAAAAAATTTTTAAACTATGACACGTATACCAAGAAAACTAAAAAAGAAACTTAAGAAGGAAGCATTAAAAGCCGAAGCTTCGAAAGCCGCTTCTAATAAAAAGAAATCTTTAGAAATAACACAGAAAAAAACAATAGAAAAAAAAGCTGCCTCGAAAAAACCAAAGGCAACACCTAAAACTATAAACTCAGAAGAAAAATCCCCTAAGGGAAAAGTTTCCAAAGAGGATTAATAATTTCTATTGATGAGTGTATATTGCATTACCTTTGTAAATCTTTTTTATAAGATTTGAAAAGATTAAATTCCGATAATTCGTTATAGATTATTTAATCCTTAAGAGGATCTTTATGGTAAAGTAATATTGCATAATGACCGGCTCTTTCATCCTCCACGAATCTCTCGACTGAAATTGTAAACTCATATTCTTCATTTACATTCGGCAGCAATTTAATTTGTGGCGAACTTCCAGCGTCTTCAGTAACATATTCCCATTTACCATCGTGTTTTTTGTAAACGGTTAGTTGAAGTTGTGAAATTCTTCTATCCCCGATTGCGATAGCTGTGTATTCGAATGACGGGTCAAGATACCTGTATAGGACTTTCTTTCCCTGATTAACAAGCAAGTCGATAGTTATATTTACAATCTCCTGGTCTTTCGTATCTTCGAGATAGATGACTTTTTCATTTACTGTTTCTAGTATGTCCTGCATGGTTGTTGCAGACTGGGCTTGTGAAGATTGGACCTGCGCAAAAAGAATAACGAAAAGTGATAATAAGATTAATTTCAATTTCATTTTACTAATTTTAGTTTATGGAATAAATTGATTCAGTATTTTTAATAAACAATCAATATCAATTTTGGTAAATAAAACTAATCCTTATACAATGATATTATAATATTGTTCAAAAGTTTTGCTATTTTAAGGTTAGTTTAAAATATCAATGAGAGGTTTGTTGATGAGAAACTTTATATAACTTATTCCTTACGAAGTATCGTAGTAAATTTCATATTTATCAATCATCATCACCTGTATGGTGATCGATACAATCCTTTGGAGTTTTATTTTTTGGTTTAAGTTCAGCAGGTTATTTGTATTTGCATCTTCTTTATACTCGATTACATACTCGATAACCTGTCGTTTGTTGTTATAATTGAACTGACCGGGCTGGAATGACAGGTTCAAAGCTATCACTATAAAGATTGTAAATATTAACTGCTTGAGCATCATGCTACAAAGTAAATATTGTTATACTTTTTTGCAAGTTAAGGATGAAGACATGAAATCAATTTTTAATATTTCTTATCTTACACAAACACGGATTCTTGATTCGGTGACATTTGCAGTGCTGTCATGACATGGATTGACTTACGTGCCTGCAGCACCTATCTACCTGCATTAAGCTATCGGGCAGGGATGAGTTGGTTTATGGTGATTCTTATGTTGAAAACATCTTAATTCACATACTATTTATACTATAATAAGAATATTTTGAATAGATGTGGTTATTGATTAGCTGAAAACTCTTACCTTTTTAATATTTTTAATTCTAATTAAATTCTCACTATAACGGTTATGCAGGAAAAAATTAAAATTTTGATTGCTGATAAAATTGACCTTTCTAACATAAAGATGTTACCAAAAAGTCAATTCACTGTAAGCGTTAATTTTGGAATTTCCAATTCTGCAATTCTCAATTCAAAAGAAGCCTACGACGGAATCATTATAAGAAGCACACGAATAATTGACGAATCCTTCCTGAGTAAGTGCAAATTAAGATTAATAGCAACCTGCTCAAGAGGTGTTGATAATATTGACATTAAATTCGCAAAGAAGAAAAAGATAGAGGTTATTAATTGTTTGGAAGGAAATAACATATCTACAGCGGAACATACGATGGGTTTGCTCTTAACAATATTCAAAAAGATATGCTATTCAAACAATCTTGTGAGGAGTGGTAGATTTGGCTTCATCGATTATAGCAGGCGGGAACTGTCCGGGAAGAAAATTGGAATAATTGGAATCGGAAAAGTCGGGAGCCATGTTGTTAAATTATCAGAAGCATTTGGAATGGATGTTTTTGCGAATGATATTGATAAAGAAGTAAAAAAGAAATACGCACATCTAAATTTTAAAAGTCTGAATTATATTCTAAAGCACAGCGATATAATAACTCTCCACATTCCTCTCGATAAAAAGAACTACAATTTTATTTCAAAAGAAAAACTAAATCTGATAAACCCGGAATCGGTATTAATAAACACATCGAGGGGCAGGATAGTAGACGAAAAGCATTTGATAAAATTACTACGACAGAAAAAAATCGCTTTCGCAGGTCTTGATGTGTTTCATAATGAACCTGACATTAATAAAGGTTTCTTTAAATTAGATAATGTCATTCTCACAAATCACATCGCAGGAAAAACTCAGGAAAGCAGTGTAAAAATTGCAAAAGATGTTTTGGAACAGGT
>CAYYJH010000135.1:0-3060 GCA_964472195.1 uncultured Ignavibacteriaceae bacterium
CTAAAAGCTGAAAAAAGAAGCCCGGAATCAAGAGATGTCCGGGCTTTTTTATTCAGTCAATTAGGTCCTATAATAATAAATTTATATGAAAAGAATATATCTATACGAGTAAGATTCCTTCTTATCTATTCAAGCAACATGCTTCATTTTATCGTTTAGCACATCTGAGAATTTTCGATTTGTGAGTTTGCTTTCCAGCCAGGAAATTAAATCAATATATTCAAAAGCTCCGTTTTCAAAGGGATTAAGAGAAATTTCTTCCAAACCTTGTTTCAATCTGTCGAATGATTTTTCCAGTTTCTTCTTTGAATTAACATAAAACAAAGATCTTATGAAAAGGTAAATTTGTTTTTCAAATTTATATACTCTTTGCCTTTTATAAAGATACCGGTATGTCGATTTAAATATGCTTTCAAGCAGCGTAATATTTCCTATTTCATAATGTACAATTAGGTTTAGCAACCGTGCATAATAAAAAATATCAATTTCATCCTTTACTTTTGAATCATACAATATCTTATTCAGGTAATGAATGGAAAGATTGAAATCATTATTGAGAAAATACAGGTAAGCAATGTTATAGTATACAGAACATTTCATCATTTCGTTAGCCTTTCCTTTTAACGTATTAACAACGTTATTAATTTTATCTATCATTCGCAAACCCTCATCATACTTACACGTTTTAATGCAATACTCCAGTTCAAGATTCAAAAATACAATTTTCATCATATCAAACTCTTTAACAGAACCCGATACGAATTGCTTTAGTTTTTCATAATTTTCAAGGAACATGTCAAACCTCGAAATCTGCAAACAAACTTCGAGATGGTTGGCTAATAATTTCAGATATGCACCAGGTCTGCTTTTCATTTTAATAATGGATGCTTCGAACAGCTCTACCATTCTTTTACTTTGGCTATAACAGTTCTCAAAATCTCGGGCAAGGTAATAGTAATAATAATGAGCTTTATAAAAAGATAGTTTTGCTTCGAAAGTATAGGCTTTATTTACATCTTTGTAAATGGGCTGCTGCATTATTGCGTAAATGTCTTTAAGACCATCCCAGGATTTGATTGAGCTCTTTTTCTTAATCAGAAGGAATAACCGCGATGAGTTATATTGATATTCATTCCAGTTATTTATTTTTTCGATTGCTTCGCTAACTTCTTCAAAATGCCCTTTAATATCTTTTTCATTTAATCCCGAATACCGTGTGTTAACCATCAGCTTTTTTTCGAAGACCAGCAGTCTTAACAGTGGAGCGAATAGTTCGTAATCATAACACATTTCCTTTGCTTTACTCAAAAGCTTTCGACAGTCATTGTGCAATCCTTTCTTGAGCAGGAGGTACAGGTTATTGAGAACTTCATTTGTTTTTAATTCTCTCATGTTTTCAGAATGATAATCTCTCAGGCTTTTTAGTATCGTTTTGTATAAGTAATTCTTCATATTGCTGAAATGCTTTGTAAATGCTTTATCACCTAATGCTTTTTTGAGAAGTACCTCATCATATTCTTTCATGTGCAGAATTTCATCAAACAATTTTATATAGGCTTTGTTACCCCCCTGAATATTCGATGATGCATATTTACTAAAATATTTTCTCTCTTCGAGATTAAGGGACTGAACAAGCTGGTGTAAAGAATCAGATGGTTTTCTCATATATATATTAATTTATAAGCTGTATAAAAACCATTGGATGTTCAATTATAATTCACAAAATATTTTATTTTATTCAATATTTCAACAATATTCGTCAAAAACATAGTTCAAGGATGTTCAATTTAGAGAAATTTTGTTTTTGAATGAAAGTTAATTATTAGTACCTTGTGTAATATAATTTCTTGGAGGTATCTATGTCAAAATCTAAATTTCTTAGGTTTATTGCTTCATTTTTAGTAGTATTCTCACTCACATTTTCCAATGTTCTGGCGGATGCAGGTGATTACATTCCGAGTTCGTATGTACAATCGTTAATTTCAGCCGGGTATACAATCTCTGCTGTTTTAACCGGCAACATATGGTTGATCTCGGTTTATGATCCCGACACCGCTGAAATCATTATGGATATTGAAGAGGAGATTTAATTGTATCATCCCCCTGCACTATGATTGAATGCAGGGGGCTTTTTAATCTATCTAATCAAATGCCGGCGAAGAAGGAAGTAATAATTTATATTCATGGTATAACACCTGCACCAGACCCCAATCTGCATAAAGAGAACTTCAACACGTTCGAGAATTTATTATGCAAAGCTCTGGAAGCGAAAGGAAAAAACTATCCTGCCCAAAGAGTTGACATCGAATGGGGTTTCGATCTTCCCAGCATAATTACAAAAGATAAACACCTCGCAAAAGTCGAAAGATACCTTTATCAGCAAGTAGATGAAACAGCAGACAAGCACTGGGATTTCACCTTAAATCCTACGAGGTTTATTTACAATGTTATCAGAAAAAACTTCCTGCTCGGTTTTTCAGATATGTTCTATTACGTTTCTGAAGACGGTAAGGAACAGGTCAGGCAAAATGTTCTAAACACTTTGCTTGATAATCTGCCAATACTAAAAAACGATGAGGTTTATTACTTCACGATCGTATCTCATAGTGCGGGTACGGTAATAATGCACGATGTTTTGTTTATACTTTTTGGTGGGAAGAGTAAGAGCTTTTTAACATCGAAATCGGAAATCGATAAATTGGAAACTCTGCAAAAGTTCGCACTGAACGACCAGGTCTTCGTAAAATGTTTTGTAACGCTCGGCTCCCCTATTACACCGATGATAGTTCGCAGCGGAAAGTTAATGGATAAAATGATTAACAATAAAAAGATTCCCATCGATAACATGGGAATAAAAAAAGGACCTGACGGAGAGTATAGTAAATGGTTAAACTTCTGGGACAAAGACGATGTCCTGTCTTACCCTATAAAATTTTTATACGATGATCCCGATAATCTTGTCGAAGACCATTACGTCGATATAAGTGATTCTTTCCCGGATGTACACAGTGCTTACTGGTCTTCGAAGAAAATTACGGAGATTGTGGCAGAGAAGTATTA
>CAYYJH010000136.1:0-3010 GCA_964472195.1 uncultured Ignavibacteriaceae bacterium
GCATTTGTAAATCCTAAAGACGCTGAGAAGGCATTAGAAATAATGAAAAAGGATGAAAATGGAAGAGGTTCAGTTGTAATCGGTGAAGTAATAGATAATAAGGATTATGGAATTGTTACAATGGAAAGTTTGATAGGTGCTAACAGGATTGTTGACATGCTAAGCGGAGAGCAGCTTCCAAGAATTTGTTGATTACATTGTCAAGTTCTACTTGTAATTCTCAATGTTTATTGATTCGGTACATAGCTTTGTGTCCTCGTTTTCGTTCGTTGCAATAATTAGTATTCCCTTCTCTTTTTGCTTTTCTGCAATATCATAAACAACGTTAATTCCTTCCTCGTCAAGATTTGTTCTTGGCTCGTCCATGAGCAATATTAAAGGATCATTTAGAATTGCAAAAGCTAATTTCAATCTCTGCTTCATTCCGGATGAATAATTCTTTAGTAAATCATTTCTTCTTTTATAAAGATTCACTTTATCAAGAAGATACTTTAGTTTATCGTGTGTATTTTCTTCCTCACCATTGTTATTTCGATTAAATTTTAGTTTATTAAAAAACTCTAAATTTTCAAACCCAGTGAGTTCATCGTAGAGATTGATATAAGGTGCGATTAGACCGATATTAAGATAATGTTGATCGGTGTCTATTACTTTATCATTAATGCTTATCCATTTTTTACCGTTACTTTCTCTTATCAAATTCGAAATTACTTTGATTAATGTCGATTTCCCGGTTCCATTTCTTCCTGTTATAACGAGTGATGAAGAATTTGTCAGTCTAAAACTTAAATTCTTAAAGATAAGTTTATTAGAAAAACGCTTTTCGAGATTTTCACAAGAGAGTTCTATTTTTTCCATATTTTGTATCGGAAGTGAAATGATATACTAAGCGGTTTTTTGATAATGTGTTCAATCATTTATATAATTCCGTGTCTCCTTTTTAATCTCTGCTCTCTTCTTTTCTCTGCTTGTTCATATCTTCTCTTTTCTTCTTTTGTTTCGGGTATTAATTTAGGAACCGGTATCGGCTTCGATGTTTTTCTGTCAATGCTTACAAAGGTCAGATAGGCACTGTTAGAATGTTTTATTTTTCCACTCTTAATATCTTCAACTTCTACACGAACACCAACCTCCATCGAAGTCCGAAAAGCCCTGTTAACCGAGGATTTAAACCTGACGATATTTCCGAGGTGAACGGGTTCGTGAAAAATCAGGTTATCAACTTCAGCAGTTACAGGTACATTGTTACAGTGTTTTGCAGCTGCGAGGGCAGCAGAAATATCGATCCAGTGCATCAGGCGTCCTCCCAACAGGTTTCCGAAAATGTTTGTATCATTCGGGAGAACGAGTTCAATCATCTCGATCTGTGATTCTTTAACTGTCTTGCTTTTCTTTGCCAAAGGATTTATTGATTTATGATGGAAGATCGCTTTTTATGGACAATACTTTACGCAGTAAACTACTGTCGCTGAATTTCTTTTCGAATCTCTCAATTTCTTCTCTTGCTTCCTCATATTTTTTTCTCTTTACCAGTGTCTGTATCTTTCCGTATAATGCATCGTCTGCATAATCAGTGTCAAAATATTCTTCGAGTATGTGGTCATAATAAAATAATGCGGCTTTGTAATTATCAATTTTATAATAAAGTTCTGCACTCCTGTACTCTTTGTAAGCAAGTTTATTTCTAAGCTCCACTATTTTTGATTCAGCTTTAGGAGCGAGTTTGTCATTCGGGAATAATTCCAGGAAATCCTGGAATTCAAGTATTGCGTACTTTGTATAAGTTTGGTCCAAATCATAATCCGGTGACATGTTGTAATAACACATAGCTAGTTTGTATCGTGCATTTACAGTGAATTTACTCGTCGGGTAATTTTTTAATAAATATTCAAATTCGTATGCTGCGAGTATATATTCTTCTCTTTTATAATAGCACATTGCAAGATAATACTGAGCTTTGTCTATTATTTTTGTGCCAGAAAATTTGATCTTGATAAGAGAGAAATCGTCGATAGCATCTAAATAATCTTTATTATCATAATTTCTTTTAGCAATAATGAATGCTCTGTCCGGATCGTTAGTTTTTATATCACTTCCTCCGGATGAACTACAAGACTGAATAATTAGCATCAAAAAAAGAAAAAAAATAAGATGAATCTTTGAGCGGATATACAAATTAGGTTTATGTTTTTCTAACAATCGTTTTCTGATAATATTAATAATAAATATGTTTTAAAAATATATAAGAATAAAAATTATTTTGTTATACTTATGTAAAATAATATATTATGCTATCATCCTACTTACTTCTAATTACAAAGAACAAAATAATTGCAACAGCTGAAGCACCAACAACTACCGCTGGTATCAGAACCTTATCCAGCAGGTTTTCTTCGGGCAACTGCCCTTTTGTAAATTCATAGCTGCTGTTCTCAACTTGCTCAAGGTTGTCGAGTAAGAAGTCATCTTCATACGATTCGTTAATGTTGTTTGAATAAATTTCTACGTTGGTACTGTTGTCTATTATTTTGTTGAAATACTTGACCTCAATCTTTCGCTTAACTTTTTTACTGCTAAGGAACGATGACGAGAAAATATCCTTGTAATTTGTTTTTAGTTTCGTGTTTTCAAAAACAATGTCATAATCAGCATTATTTACGGAATTACCGGTTAATAACTTATACGAACCAAACCTTTGTTTTAGTTTTAGAAGTAAATAATCGTTTTCATCGGATTCTTTCGAAAATCTTAAATGATATAATTTATCATTTCCCGCAATTACAAGCTGATTTTCTAATTCGTTGAACGCAGCATCAAGCTGTCTTGAGAAAATATCAATGTTTCTTTCAGAGACAGAGTTATCATTATTCTGAGAATAAATATCCGATGTAAATGTTAAAAGAGCGATACAGAATAATGTAAATAACCTCATTGAGCATTACTTTCTTCGATTTAAAGTAATAATCAAATTAATATATCGGTATTGTATTATCAAGTTAGTAAGAATTAT
>CAYYJH010000137.1:0-2482 GCA_964472195.1 uncultured Ignavibacteriaceae bacterium
GTTATCATTGAATTTCTATAATAAAATCATTAAGTAAGAATATACACATCCATAATATATTATAAGCACATCAAGGATTCTTAATGAAGCAGGTTTTGATGACGTATTATTTAAAAAATAATCACAAATCAACTTCGTTAGAAAGGAGATGAACAGATGAAATCATGCAAGAACTTTTTCATTATATTAATTATCATTGTTCCACTCGTTTTCATTTCCTGTTCAAAAAGCATAGACCACACAGATGCAAACTTTGTTGCCGGTGAAAATGCGTTAGTAAATAAAGAATACAAAAAAGCTTCCGAACACTTCGAGATGTATCTGAAAGATTATCCAAATGATGCCTCTGCTTGCCTTTACTGTGGATTCGCACACTACTTCCTGCAGGAATACTACAAGGCAATCAATGACTTTTCAGCAGCTATCGAACTTGACCCTAAACACGCCGATAGCTACAACGGAAGAGCGAAATCTTATTTTGAGATCGGCATCTTTGATAAAGCTATACAGGATTGGGAGAAGTGTCTTGAACTGGGTTACGAAAATACTGATGAAATTAAGGGTAAAATAGAAAGTGCAAAGAAGAGAATGTGATATAATGATTACTTTTGATTGATATCATTAGCTGATTATGTGAAGGGCTTTCCTGAATGTCAGAAAGGCAGATTTGGGAAAGTCCTTTATTATTTCGATTTGCAAGGGAGTTTTTATTAAATAACAATATTAATCGGAAATGATTATTCTTGTATACTTATGTTGAAGCGAATCAAATTTAAATATAAAGTAATAGCTGTCGCAATCGTTTTAATGGCTGTTTTGAAATTTGGTTTTGGTATCGAACACTTATGGGTGTATGTACTCGTGATTATAGTGTCAGTAATCGTAAATCAATATTATCGTAAGAAGCAGTCGATTTTTAAAAAACAAGAGACGATAGAAGAATTAAATAAGTTTGTTGAAAAACATCCGAATGACTCGCAAGGTTACTTTCTGAGAGGACAGGCATATCTTACAAAGTTCAGGGCTGAAGATAACAGTGTTAATCTGGCAAAAAAAGATTTAAACATGGCAATCAAATTAGACCCTGATAATTTTCATGCATTCGAGCTAAGAGGTTTTCTTTATCTAAGTAGTAACAAATATCACAATGCAATTGAAGATTTTACAACAGCTATCGAACTCAATCCAAAATCATTTCATTCTTACTATTCCCGAGCTGTTGCATATACTCAGATTAAAAATTTTAAAAATGCATTGACTGATTATGAAAAAGTCATAGATATTAACCCGAAGCATGCCGAAGCTTACAGGAATATGGGAAATGTTTTATTTAAATTGCATAAATATAAAGAAGCAATTACAACCTGGAGTCAAGCAATTGAATTAAAACCACAATTAAAAAACGAAATATTACCTCTGATAAAAGGAACAGAGAAAAAGTTAAACTAATTATGAAAAAATCTCTTACAGTGTTTCTAACCTTTCTTCTTACTTTTACAATCTTTCAAACTTCACTAAGCCAGGATACAGTGAAGATTATGACATATAACCTGCTTTTCTATAATCTGAATTCTGATCCCAGGGATTATTATTTTAGAAAAACCATATTAGCTACACAACCCGATATTATAGTTGTTCAGGAGATAGAATTTCAGAATGTTGTAAACAACTTTTTGAATCGGGTCTTAAATTATTATACACCCGGTTTATACAAAGCCGGGACTTTCATTGACGGTCCGAGCTTAGACCGTGCATTATATTATAAGCCATCCAAGTTTAACTTTATCATAAACTCCCCTATTTCAACACCGGGAGGAAGAGATATAAACGCTTTTATAGTACAACATATTCAAACCAACAAACAATTGATACTGCTTGGTCTCCATCTAAGAGCCGGGAGTTATCCCTCTAACATGCAGCAAAGAATTGCAGAAGTAAATGCACTGAGAGGTTTTACAAACTCACTAAACACTGGCACAGATTTTATTGTACTGGGCGATTTTAATATATACGGCTCATATGAAGTTGCATATCAAAATCTATTAGAAGTCCAGTCACAAAACGAAGGACATTGCATAGACCCGATTAACATATCCGGGCAATGGAATAATTACAGCTACAGGCAGTATCATACTCAATCAACAAGAAGGAGGTCTTTCGGCGGAGGTTCAACCGGAGGTCTCGATGACAGGTTTGACATGATACTTTATTCGAAATCCGTCAGCGAACCGGGTGGTATTACTTATATTCCTAACTCGATCACTGAATTTGGAAACGATGGAAATCATTACAATGATTCAATCAATCAAAGACCAAACACTGCTGTACCGGAC
Source organism: uncultured Ignavibacteriaceae bacterium (assembly GCA_964472195.1). GTDB lineage: Bacteria > Bacteroidota > Ignavibacteria > Tepidaquicellales > Tepidaquicellaceae > BS750m-G4. The sequence continues at coordinate 2,334 of CAYYJH010000137.1, forward strand.
AGCATCGCAGATGCATTACACTATGCTTCCGACCACCTGCCTGTCTATTCGCTATTCGAATTCAAACAGGACGTGGGTGTAAAACAAACAGGAAACAACATTCCCGGGAGGGTTTTCTTGTATCAAAACTTTCCTAATCCGTTTAACCC
>CAYYJH010000138.1:0-2367 GCA_964472195.1 uncultured Ignavibacteriaceae bacterium
GGGCAACGGTTATCGTCATGCAGGGTGGTGATGCATTCTCATGCGGAATCACAGATGAAGACGGAAATTACACGGTTAATGTACCCCCGGGAGAATTTGATGTTTACGTTGATAAATTAGGTTATGTCAGCGATACTAAATCAATTTCAGCAGCAGGTTCGAACGATGCACCAATCAATGTAGACTTTACAATCAGAAAACCCGGTGAAGATAATTTCAAAAACACAACACCTGTGAACTTTAAGTTATCTCAGAACTACCCGAATCCGTTTAACCCGGCAACTACAATAAATTTTGACATTCCTGTGAACGGTAATGTAACATTGCAGGTCTTTGACCTTTCTGGTAGGGAAGTCGATGTTTTAGTAAATGAATTCAGAACCGAAGGTACTTACAGTGTCAACTTTAATGGCGAAAGCTATTCAAGTGGTGTTTACTTCTATAGACTGACAGTAAACAATTTCACAGATACAAAGAAAATGATTCTCGTAAAATAATATTAATCAATTAAACTTTTATTCATTTGTGATGAACTGCATAAGCCAATATAATGATATAAAAATATTGATGAAAGACGGCAGAATTTGCAAAACAAAATATCCGCACTTTCAAGTAGATTATCGAGGGCTTATAGCAAAATTCTCGCTTGATTTTAGTTTAGTCGAAGGCAGATTACCCGTTGATGTTATGCTGTTTGTTCTCGATTGGGCACAAAGACATCAGGATGAATTAAGCGATAACTGGAAGCGTCTTCAAAAGAAAGAGCAGTTAATGGAAATTAATTGATAAACAACTATCATGTGCTTAAATGAATACCAGGACATAAAGATTTTTGTTAAAGGTGAAAAGTTTCGCACAACCTATTATCCTCATTTCGAAGTTGATTACAGGGGGATGATAAAAGCGAAATTTTCATTCGACCTGAGTATTATAGAAGGCAGGCTTCCGGTTGATGTGATATTGTACGTTCTTGATTGGGCAAGACAAAATCAAGATGTGTTAGAAAGCAATTGGAAATCTTTGGTAAACGGTAATTCCATACACTGAAGATACACAAATTTATATTATAAGATTTTATGTGCATAAAAGAACATAAAGACATAAAAATATTCATGGAAGTGGATAAGAAAATTTACAACATTACCCACCCTCATATCATTGTAGACTATAAGGGAGTGATTTCAAAAATATCACTCGATTTTTCAATGATACAGGGCAATCTTCCAATCGAAGTGAAACTTTATGTTCTTGAATGGGCACTCAAAAGCAAACATGAGTTGATGGACAAATGGAAGATTTTATCAAAACTTAGAAATAAAAAAGCAGCATAAAGAGAGGGTAATTTCTAATTTTAGTTCTTTAAACAGGAGTATATAACGAGTATTCATAGACAACGAATTGTAAATATTCATTTCATTTCTTTTCCTTTCGATAAATGGAAAAACGAAACCCTCTTTCAGAATAATGTCAGAGGGTTTTTGTTTAAAAAGTATTTTTAAAAATAATTTGATATAGCTATAAGTTAAGTCGAAACACACATATTTATTAAAATCTTACTGAAAATGGGAGTAATTCTAAAGGGAAAAAGCGGGAAGCAGTATATTTTCGAAGGTCCATATAAAATGAAGTCTCAACTTAATAAGGAACCGGGCATATTTGCATTTATTTGTGAGAATGGAAAAGGAACTAATTTGAAATTCATAAAAAAAGCAGATAATGTCTATGAAAGTTTATTCAAAGAAGAAGAGATTGAAATCAAGTTGAGACAGAGATACGATGATTTCAGTTATGCTGTTTTTTATGCCATGGATGAAGAGGTTCTTTCAAGGGAGCAGATAATTAAAGATATTAAGGAGTATTATCACCTGATTATCGAATAAAGTTTTTCTAAATTTTTTTTTAATCCGGGAGGATACAAGAATGATTTGGGAATTCAAATGTCCGGTTTGTAAAGAGTGGCGGGAAATCGACTGGGATAGAAAAGACATAAGACATACATGCCATAAAACGCATGAATCGTATTACCCGCCGGGTCCTTTACAACAGCATGAAGCATTCATCAAGGCACAAAACTGGACAAAAGAAATTGAAGAAGCGGTTGTAGCAATAAAGGGTATCTGCTGCGTTGTTCCGATGTGTATTAAACATTACGAAACTCTTGACCATAGAGTACCATATTCAGAAGGAGGCAGAACGAGTGTCGATAATTTATTCCCTATGTGTCACGAGCACAATGATGCAAAAGGCGACATGGATTATGACGACTGGCTTGCGGATTATTACCGCAAAATTAATTAGGTGATACAGGGATTTTAAAAATTATACTCTTGAAATTATAGTAAAAGAATATAATTATTACTTATAAAA
>CAYYJH010000139.1:0-2339 GCA_964472195.1 uncultured Ignavibacteriaceae bacterium
TACAGTACAAAATAATCCAAATTCCAAAAAGCAAATAAATAACGAAAACGAAATAACAAAGGGTTTGATGGATGAAAATTACTTTAAACAATACATTATTATCACATTAAGAATAGGGGAGCGATATTCTTTAATCTTCGTTGCGCCAAAACTAATGCAGGTGATTTTTTTATTCGCACACTTTCTTTTTATAATTTATAAACTTCATCATTAAAACTGTCTCTCAGTATGTATTCGTGTTCAAACAATTCCTCCTGCTTTTCTAAAGGATAAACGGTCAGATAATTAGATATGAATAATTCTCTCTCCGATTGATTTGAGTTTTTGGAAACATTTCGCATTCCATATTTCATGTCCCACTCAAAAATATTTGCAAATGAAAATAAACCCCTGATGAATTCGCTGTCATCATAGGTTATAAGCCATCTATGTTTACATTTCATCATAACATCTGCAAACCTGTGATGGTCAAAAGTCTTATGCAAATTGCCATTCTTTCCATATAGGGCGGACTTCTTCGCTGAAAAATATGGAGGATCAAGATACAAAAAAACATTCTCCCCCTTCTGTTTAACAACTTCTTGATAATCAAGATTCGTAATTTTTGTATTTTTTAAAATGCCCGATAATAATCTAACTCTCTCAATACTTGATTCAGTAAATCTGCCTTTAAAAGCTGCATCTGAATAACCACCACTCTCTGAAGTACCTGAAAATGAAATCCTGTTAAACACGAAAAAAGCCGCCGCTGTTTTACGAGGATTAAATTTTTCAATATTCTTTTGTAAAAATAAATGAAGGTCTTTTCCGTTCTGAAATTCTGACTTCCATTTTTCAATGATATCTATCAAGACCTCAACATTATTTTTTGTCCCAGTCCAGAAATGATACAAAGGTTCGTACAAATCATTTACCCAGAACATCCTATCAGGATATTTCTGCTTTAAATAAACAAAAAGTGAGCCGCCTCCTAGAAAAGGTTCCCTATACTCATTAAATTCCGGAATAAGTTTTGACATTAAACGGATTGCCCTGCTTTTACCACCGGGATATCTTAACGGACTCTTAATCATTTCATATTTTTAATAATTACTATAAACTTATTTTTCTTTGCTTCTTTAAAAAGTATACTTATTAATGTCCTATGATTACTGCTAAACTCATTTTGCTCTGTAAATCTCTTAATTTTTTCTTTGCTTTCATTTGAGGAAACTGAACCTTCGAGTATTGATGAGGTCAAACTTAAAACGGGATTGCATTTATATAAAAGTTCTTTATAAAAAACCGAATATAAATTGCAATATAATATCATCTTCAGTAAACCATCCTTAATGTCGCTAATACTCGGCAGCAATTGACTCTTACTATGTTTCCCTTCAATTAAATATAATGTTCTTCTTTTAACAACAATTTCATCCGTTGTCAAATAATAGTAACCACCCAGATAATTTTTAATAGTAATTTTTGCTTTTGTTAATGTTAGTAATGATTCCTTTGGTTGTTTAGTTACAATTTCTCTTTGTTGCGCTTCCCTAGCCTTTCTCCTTGATACTGTCATAAATTCATTAACATTTTTAACAACATTTTTCCTGAAGTTATCAAGACCTTTTTCGTTATGCATCCTTACTTTCGTTGACCTACTGATTTTTACATAAGAATTTTTTACCTTACTAACTATGTTTGAGAGATTAGTTTTTATTTCATTTAAATTCCAATGAAGAGCAGAACTGTGATAGTTTGATATCTCTTTTATCTTAGATTTCACATAACGATTGTTAAATTTTTGGTTTGTGATTTTTCCTTTAAATCTTTTATTAACTTCAGCTTCATCATAGTAAGCAAGTATAACATATACATCAAGCAAACTCATAAGCGATATAGTATCCCATTGTATAAAGTCCCTGTCACCTTTTTCACCTTCATCTTTAATAATCGGAATCACAGTTATCTTTTTTGAATAACTTAAAGTATTGTATACTCTTTCATAAGGGTAAGAGCGGGTTCTTTTAGGTGAAACCCACCTGGATAAAGCAAAGATGTTTTTATCTGTATTAACGATACAGCAAGTCGGGCTTGCATTAATATTGAAGGATCTGAAATTGATTTTCTCTAATTCACCGGATAGATAAGGTGTGTAGTTTACTCCTTTAATTTCAGCTTTTATTTCTAAATATATTTCAGAATCTTTAGATTTCATTCTTTGGAATTATTGAAAGATACACTAAGAAAATAGTACTATATTTCTAATGATGCAATAGAGGAAAACGAAGGAATACTTAAGACTTGTGCCTGCGTTACACACACGTATATTAGAAATATTTTTTCATTCTGTTATGAGA
>CAYYJH010000140.1:0-2056 GCA_964472195.1 uncultured Ignavibacteriaceae bacterium
GATTAAAGGAAGTTTTGAAAGTAGACTTTGATATGACACTTTAAATTTCAAATTACAAATAACAAAATACAAATAAATTTGATTTGTTTGTTTATTACTCTACACGTAAAACTTCATTTAATATCTTTTCTATTCCATACATCTCTTCTGACACTTCTTTGGGATACACGCTATGAAATTCATCTTCCATCCCAGTTTTAGAAATTAAAAACAAACTGTACTTTTCCGAATTATAATCCGGAATTTTAATCAGTCCTTTTTCGATTTTAAATTTTTCAACTTCGTATTCATGTATTCTGTTGCGTTCTTCCTCGTTGTTTCCGATGAATACATCATTCCCCTTCCTGCTTAAACTGCTGTCATAAAGATGGACTATACCATACTTTTCTGGCAAGACTTTCACCTTCTCATTTATATTTTCATTTTTTTCTTTGTTTGATTGAAGTTTTTCCTCCGACCATTTATCTTCGAGCCTGAACACAAAGCTGCTCTGCATCATCTTACCATATTTTTTTATTCTTTCAATTTCTTCCCCCTCACTAAAGATACTTACAGGTGCATTTATTTTATTTTCACTTAGAACCCAAACCGAATCTTTTCTTTCGATTCTTAATTCATCCTCTGATAACAATACATTCCAGCCTTGAGGTATTCTTTCTTTTAAAGCTGTCAGCAAAGAATCATTATCTGCTAACCCGGAGCCGCTTTGACTTTTGCACGCTGAGGTGAACAACAATAAAGTTAATATTATTAGTAGAGTATCTTTCATGTCTTTTATATTATTTTTTAATAAAGCTATTTTCAACAATGATGTGGTTTACTTTACAAAAATATCATGTATCTTTTTAAGTTACTATTCCTTTATTACATTTCGTAAAAAAAATTAAATGTCACACTAAAACGATCGCTGTTCATTAATATTATCAGCAGGTTTAAATGCTTGATATTTTTTGTAGATATTTTTATTTTGAGTTGGGGATGATTATCATCGGAAACTATCGTGCGTTTAATTTAAAAGCAGAATTAAAAGTATAAGTTGATTCTAACAAAGCCAAAACTGCTTGAGGAAGTTAGGATAACACTTTGGGAAAATCGTTACAGTTTAAAAACAGAAAAGTGTTATGTGAACTGGATAAAACGATTCATCCTGTTCAACAAAAAGCGTCATCAAAAAGAACTGGGTTCTGAGGAGATAAAGGCATTCATAAATAATCTTGTGATCAATCATCATGTTTCTTCCTCCACACAAAATCAGGCATTGCAAGGAATTCTTTATCTATACAAAAATATTTTGCAGAAAGATGTTGGTTGGATAGAGGACATAAAAAGAGCATCGAGAGTAAAGCACCTTCCTGTTGTCCTGTCAAAAAAAGAAGTAAGCAGAGTATTTGAACATTTATCAGGTACGAATAAAATTATTGTTTCATTACTTTATGGAAGCGGACTTAGATTATCGGAAGCATTAAGATTAAGAATAAAAGACATTGATTTTGATTATAAGCAAATTATAGTTAGGGATGGGAAAGGAGAAAAAGACAGGCATACAATACTGCCTGATTCTTTAATACCCGAATTAAAGAAGCATCTTAATAAAGTATACTTAAAGCATAAAGATGATTTGAATCTAGGAAGAGGAGAGACAATACTGCCTTATGCTTTGAAAAGAAAATATCCTAAAGCTGGCAAGGAGTTCGGATGGCAGTATGCTTTTCCATCAAATAAATTTATTAAAGAAAAAGAAACCGGACTAATCATAAGGTGGCATATTCACGAGAGTACAATCCAAAGAGGAGTCAAACAAGCAATTAAAATGGCAGGTATAACAAAACCTGGAAGTCCACACACATTTAGACATTCGTTTGCTACGCATTTACTTGAGAACGGATACGATATAAGAACAATACAAGAATTACTCGGACATCAATCTGTGAAGACTACTATGATATATACTCACGTGTTAAATAGAGGATTTGGTGTAAAAAGTCCGTTAGACTGAATAGGAAAGGGATATAGATATGCACCTAATATTTTTAAATATTTTGAAATCAAAGCAAAA
>CAYYJH010000141.1:0-2011 GCA_964472195.1 uncultured Ignavibacteriaceae bacterium
TAAAATACAAAATAGTAATAATTAAAAAAGTTATCAAAAAAATACCGGCACTTATAAATTAACTTTTATTCCCGCGTAACCGGACAGACCCGGCGTAGCATATCCAAGAACATCTTCATAATCCTTGTCAAACAGGTTATCGATTCTTCCTGTAACTGTTAACCAGCGGGTCACATCAAATTGTGCTGCGAGATTTACGATTGTGTAATCCGGAAGTTCAACTCTTGCAGCCGGGAAAGTTGAAAAATCTTTATCATCTCTTTTACCAACATAAATTAATTCCACACTTATGCTTCCTTTATTGAAAAATTTATAGGTAGTAAGGAATCCTATTTTATGTTTCGGTCTTCTTAAAAGGGGCATATTTTTATCTACAGAATTTTCACTCTCATCTTTTGTTTCTGTAAAGGTATAGTTTGTTTTTACAGTTAAATTATCCATTAAATTAGCTTTAACATAAAATTCAATTCCTTTACTTGTTGCCTCGTCAATATTTACAGCTTTGAAATTTTCGTCGAGACCGATTAAATCCGTAAAATTATTACTGAAGTAAGTTATACCAAGAGATACACCCTGAGAAAAGAAAAACTGTTCAATCCCAGCATCCCAGCCAAAGCTTTTTTCAGGATTAAGATTCTCATTTCCGAAGAAGGGATCGTACAGGTAAAAGATTGAGGGCGCTTTAAATCCTGTTCCGATGGTCGCTTTTATCTTTGTTCCTGTCTCCCGGAAAATATACGCCGGTGCAAATCTGTAAGTAAAAGCGGAACCGAATTTTTCATGGGCATCGATCCTTGCTCCTACAGTAGTAAAGAACACCTTTCCTAATTTTATCTGATCTTCAAGATAAATCCCGAATATATTTACAGTGTTTTTTGAAATGACACTTTCAAACGGTCCATAAGGGGATTCGGAGTAGAAGTTTGATGCAGACTGATCAACCACGCCATCAATACCTAAAATAATTTTGTTTTTTGGTAAGAAATTAAAATTATTCAGCCAATCGAATTGAATTCTGCGTCCATCGTACAAACTTCTTGATGAAGTTGGATTGTTGATCGTCATATCGTAGTTATATTTTCTTATATTTTTATAATATGATAATCCGATTTTCTGATCCCACAATCCATTAAACAATTTGAATCCACTCTCTGCACGTGTAACAATCTCTTCCTGGTTGTATTTATAGGTCGGGTCGTCACCAAATTCACCGCCATGCTGATCATAATTGGCATTTGTATTTATGTAACGAACAATAAGATTGATATAAGTATTCTCATCGAAATCAAAACCGAAGCGTGATGAAAAATTGTTTCCATCATAACCATCGCGTTCTGTGTTTCCATATTTTTCAGCTGCAGCGGAAAACCCGTCTGATTTCGTTTTGCTTAACGATAAAGTGTAGTTGAATTTATTCGAACTTCCCGAAAGACCGAAAGCTCCTTTAAATGTATTGTAAGAACCACCTTCAGCAAAAAAGTTTACTAATGGTTTCCCGTTTCCTTTTTTAGTGATAATATTCACCACACCCGATAATGCATCGGAGCCATAAAGAGTGCTTTGCGGACCACGGAGTATTTCTATCCGTGCAATTTGCTCTGCAGGTAAATTTGCAAAATCGTAAACATTTGACGGATCGCTTGTTAAATTCATTTTAACACCGTCTATCATCACAAGTGTATTGCCATTATTACCTCCCCTAATACTAATATTTGATAAAGAGCCTATTGGACCCTGCGTTGTATAAGATATTCCCGACTCAGTTTTAAGCAATTCGAACAGATTGATTTTATTTCTGGTTGCAATTTCAGCCGAATCAATAATAGTAATGGAATTTGCAAGCTCCAGTGTATTCGAATTTGTTTTGGTTGCCGTTACAACCACATCGGTGAGTTTGTAAACTCCAGCCGTGTCTGTCTTTTGTACGATTTTTCCCTGTGAAAGCAGAGTGCCGGACAGTAGCAGTACAATGAACACCATAAAAATACATATCAATTTATATATAATCAAC
>CAYYJH010000142.1:0-1837 GCA_964472195.1 uncultured Ignavibacteriaceae bacterium
AAGAAGATGTTGTTCATGAAGTAATTAATTGAAGAAAAAATATCTCTTTTATCCAAAAGCCTTTTATCCTGAAGGTGAATACTTCTCGTATAGATATTCGTATAAAAAAGGAAGCTGGTAGTTAAAAGATTTAAAACTACCAGCCTTAGGAGAGAAATTAAGATGTTTTAATAATAATATCTCTTTTCTTATACGGATGCTTTGAGAAAATGTTATAGAAGAGTGGAACATTTCTTCGTTTAGGAATTATAATATTATAAACTTTGTAGAACGCTTACAATAAATACATGTCTTTACAATTATAAAAAATGTGTTTATTTTGAGCAAACTTATTAAAAAAATTAATATGAAAATTCAATTAGTATTATTCATCGTTATTTTATTCTGTTCGTTTAGTAACAATTTATTTTCACAGGAGACATCTGTTCAAGACAGTTTGTATCACAATCTTGATTCACTCTTTATTCTAAAGAATGATGCAAGTATTGAATCGGAGGATCTACGATACGAACTAACGACGCAGTACAATAAAGCCAAGGAGTTTTTATTTCTGTATTTAGATATGACTGAACATGACCTTAAGGAGTTTAGAAATTTATTTGAACGCTCCGAGAAAACTATCAATATGGATGAGTTTACGGAAGAAGAGACACTGAACACAATAAATAAAATATCGACTTATGAAAATTATGTACGTCTTCCCGAATTTTATGAGAGATTCCTGGCTCTAAAAGAAAAGGTAGGTTTGAACGAAGAGTAAGAGAATACTTTTAATTCGAATATTCATTGCACGGTAATTCATTGTATGTAATTACACATCTATAAATAGTACCTTATATTTTTTTGAATAATTATTTATGACCAAGATAAATGATTGAATCCCGGATTGGGGAACTATCGGCACTTCTGACAGCAATATTCTGGACAGTTACAGCTCTTTCCTTTGAGTCTGCAGGCAAAAGAGTGGGTTCGCTTGCCGTTAATTTTATCAGACTGTTCTTTGCCATGGTCTTTTTAATGCTTTATTCCCTCGTGTTTCGTGGAATTCCATTTCCTTCAGATGCGGATTCTGTTACGTGGTTCTGGTTATCAATTTCGGGGTTTGTAGGATTGGTATTAGGAGACCTTTTTCTTTTTCGGGCATTTATAATTGTAGGTTCAAGGGTGTCAATGTTAATTATGTCTTTGGTTCCGCCTGTTACAGCTTTGATAGGCTGGGTAATATTAGGTGAGATTATGTCTTTTTATAATTTTCTTGGAATGGGTCTAACAATATCCGGGATTGCACTTGTGGTCCTCGGGCGAGATTCAGAAAATAAACAAGTAAAATTCCAGCATCCCGTGAAAGGAATATTGTATGCTTTTGGCGGAGTGCTGGGACAGGCAGCGGGACTCGTTCTGAGTAAATATGGAATGGGCTCCTATGACGCTTTTGCAGCGACGCAAATTCGTGTAATAGCGAGTATATTTGGATTTGGGATTATTCTGTTTACTTTTAAAAGATGGTCACGTATTCGCTCTGCGATTCACAACCAAAAGGCAATGTTAAGAATTACAGTTGGCTCATTCTTTGGACCTTTCCTTGGAGTATCGTTTTCATTGCTTGCAGTTCAGTACATTGCAACCGGAGCTGCATCCACAATAATGTCGATTGTACCTGTGTTAATCATTCCGCCTGCGGTAATCCTGCTTAAAGAAAGAGTGACTCTAAAAGAAATTATCGGTGCAGTTTTAGCTGTTACGGGTGTAGTTTTGTTTTTCCTTTAAAAAAAGTTTTTTGATCCCCGTCTTTATTTTCCATTCGAAGATAGTTATTTTATTACGAAGGAAGATTATT
>CAYYJH010000143.1:0-1763 GCA_964472195.1 uncultured Ignavibacteriaceae bacterium
GAGCCACTGTGATTTTCACATAAACGGATACCAGTGCTATGAATGGGAATACGGTTCCGATTGTTCTAATTATAAAAATATAAGTAATTGCTAAAATGGCTAATAGCGTACCGTTTTTTAGTCTCATTTTTTCCTAATTTATTAAAATATAAGTAACATGAAAAACATTATTGAGACAATTTTTTTAACATCTTTTTTGCATTCTCGAAATTCGGATCAACCTCGAGTGCCTTTTTATAATACTTTATTGCATTTTCCTTATCACCACTTAGCATGTATGCTTCTGCGAGACTATCGAAAGTGTTAGCAACATTCGGAAAAAGTTTTGTGTTGATTGTAAATACTGCAATCGCCAAATCAAATAAGTTCTCTTCTAATAATGTGTATCCGAAGATGTTTAATTCTAAATCGCGTTTTATTTCGTATCCGTTATCCTTTAAGAGTGTTTCAGCATTGTTTAATGTATATTCGGTACCATTCTCTTTCATGTTTTCATAAAGGAATTCTTCAACCTTAGGTTTTGGCATTTTGTAATCCTGATTGAAAAGGATTGCTTCGAGCGTCTTTGATATATTATTTGCACCAAGATCGTAGTTTGACAATATAATCATTGTAAGTTTGTCGTTGATGAACCTGTAAAACAATGCATTAATCCCGGGTGCTCCGCCTCCGTGTCCAACTACCGGATGTCCGTAAATGGTATCTAATCTCCAGCAGTATGCGTAATCATTTAGAAAGGGTGTGAACATTTTTTCTTTATATTCTTTGCTTAACAGTTTGTCTCCGTATAAAGCCTGGTCAAATTTCAGCATGTCTTCGGCGGTGGTTTCAATACCGCCATCTGCGTTAGCAGGCGGCACAAGGTAAATATTACTCTTAAATTTTCCTGTTGGTGTTTTAATATATCCTGTGGAACGGTTCTCTACAACATCTTCACCAAAGTTAATTTTTGTATCGTACATTCCGATAGGGTCGAGGATGTTTTCTTTTATATAATTAATATAACTCTTGCCTGTGACTTTTTCTATTATTGCACCGAGTATTATTATTCCGGAGTTTGAATAAGAAAATTTTTCCCCGGGAGTATCGAATAAAAGTTTCTGGTCATAAATTAGTGGAAGGGCATCGCTCACTCTTCTAATAGTGAACATCTTAGTTCTGAAATCCGGGTGCGCAAAGTAGTTAAACGTACCCGATGTATGAGTTAGTAAATGATGAATCTTAATCTTATCTCCGAATGGAAAGTCCGGAAGATATTTTATAACGGGATCGTTGACATCGAGTTTACCTTTTTCAGCTAATTGCATTATCGCTGTCCCTGTGAATGTTTTTCCGATTGAACCGATATTAAATTTTGTATTCAGTTTGTTTTTTACATGGTGGTCTTTGTTTGCTTCACCTAATGCTTTAGCATAAAGAATATTACCATCCTTTGCAATGAGGATTGTTCCAGAAAATTGATCGAGCTTAACGAATTCATCCATCACTTCATCAATTTTGTCAGTTGAGACTTGAGCTTGTATAGAAGAAACAAAAGCAAATAAGCAGGTAAGACTAAGTAAAAGTAATTTAAAGTTTTTCATAAAATTTGATTTTTATATATGATTTTTTAAAAAGTTAGATGCTATACTATTTTAGAAATTTAATACATATTAATATACGGTTTTATTTGCATTAAAGGTTTATTCAAGCTCCTGTTTGTTTTCGCTGTCTACTTTTTTAGAATTATGACTTGATATATAATTAACAGAGGATTATTTTAT
>CAYYJH010000144.1:0-1548 GCA_964472195.1 uncultured Ignavibacteriaceae bacterium
ATTACCGCGCAGCTGAATTTTATACAAAATCAAATGATCCTGAAAAAGAAATTTTATATAATAAGTTTATTGAACTTTTTTATAAAGTTTATGAAAATGAAGATATAGAAAGATTTAACATACCTTATGGAAAAACGTTTCTACCAGCAATCAAAATTCCACCTGCTACTGAAAAAAAAGGAACAATAATAATTCACGGAGGATTTGATTCATTCATTGAAGAGTTTTATTCGATGATGAAATATTTCTCAAATCATGGTTACGAAGTAATCGGGTACGAAGGACCCGGGCAAGGTGCCGCATTAAGAAAATTTGGAATGCCAATAACATACGAGTGGGAAAAACCGACAAGTGCCGTCTTGGATTATTTCAAACTTGAAGATGTGACAATACTGGGTATCTCAATGGGGGGCTGGTTTTGCTTAAGAGCAGCAGCTTTTGAACCGCGAATTAAAAGAGTAATTGCCAACGGACATGCAATTGATTATATGAAGAGTATGAATCCTGTATTTCGTAAAATTCATCTTTGGAGTATGGAACATTTCCGGAATTTTATGGATCGTATGGCTGCGATAAAATTTGAAAAAAGAGAAGGAATGACTTCGTGGGTTGTCGATCATTTTAAATATATCACTAAGAAAAACAAAGCCCTGGATGCATTAGGATTTTATTTACTGTTGAATGAGCAAAATATGCATCCGGGTTTAATAAAACAAGATGTTTTAATATTGACGAGCAGAGAAGACCATTTAATTCCTTTCAAAATGCATGATATGCAATTAAAAGCATTAGTTAACGCTAAATCGGTTATGGGAAAGGTATTTACGAAAAAAGAGAATGCACATAACCATTGCCAACTTGGAAATATTGAATTGTCATTAAATACGATGATTGACTGGATTGAAAAAAGGCAGTAACCTTAAACCACAAACATAACAATATGCAAGAATTATCTGTTATCTCACGAGTCATACTGTATGTACTTTTAATATTTATTGGCTTGATAGCAATTGTTCTTTTGCACTGGCTGACTCTGGTATTCAAGGGCAAAGCCATGAAAAAATCCGACTAGTCATCGGACGACTGGCACGAACAAAAGAATGCTTACGGAGGTTCTTTCGAAGATATATTTCTTGCGTGCCCAGCGAGCCTTGCAGGAATTGTTCTAGTATTTATCATACCAGGATTGGGATACTATCTCCTGGCTTTTACTGCAGGAGAAAAAAATATTCAGGCTTTATTACTCTTACCGGATTATCTCCTTCGTTTTAAAAATACGCAATTCGTTATTATCAAGAGACTTTCAGAATGCTTAACTCAACTTCTTCCTACCTCCTGCTTCCCATTATCCTCAGCAGGAATAAGAACATGTTGATAAAATCGAGATACAGGTTTAAAGCTCCCATTATAGCGAACTCCTTTTTATCATCGTTCGAATTTCTATTTTAAGTACACATTATTAGACCATTGAACAAATGTCAAAATGTAAGTCTTTAATTTGTCATAAAACATTTTGTTAAGTGTATTGACAAAATATTAAAGCTGGAT